>NZ_JBEYZD010000057.1:0-57376 GCF_040645895.1 Streptomyces olindensis
AAGGCGATGGGGTAGATGTCCTGGTACTTCTTCGGCGGGTTCTCCGCGTAGGCGATGGTGCCGTCGGGGCGGTGGTGGAACCACTCGGGGTGTTTGTGCACCCAGGGGTGGTCCGGGGAGCACTGCAGGGCGAAGTCCAGGGCGATCTCCAGGCCCAGTTCGCGGGCCCTGCCGACGAACCAGGTGAAGTCCTCCAGGGTGCCCAGGTCGGGGTGGACCGCGTCGTGGCCGCCCTCCGGCGAGCCGATCGCCCAGGGCACGCCGACGTCGTCGGGGCCGGGGGAGAGGGTGTTGTTCCTGCCCTTGCGGAAGGTGGTGCCGATGGGGTGGATCGGCGGCAGGTACACCACGTCGAAACCCATCGCGGCGATCTCCGGCAGCCGCCGGGCGGCGGTGCGGAACGTACCGTGCGGCCGCTCGGGAGTGCCCTCCGAGCGCGGGAAGAACTCGTACCAGGAGCCGTACAGGGCCCGCTCCCGCTCCACCAGCAGGGGCAGTGGCTCGGAGGTGCTGACCAGGTCCCGCAGGGGATGCCGGGCCAGGACCGCGTCCACCTCCGGCGTCAACGCCGCCGCCAGGCGGGACGCCGCCGGGCGGTTCTCGTCCCGCAGGGCGTCGACGGCGGCCAGGACCACGTCCCGCAGGCCCTCCTCCGTGGGCACGCCCTCGGCCGCCCGCTCGTACAGGCGCGCGCCCTCCTCCAGGACGACGTCCGTGTCCATGCCCGCCGGGATCTTGATCTGCGCGTGGTGGCGCCAGGTGCCGACCGGGTCGCCCCACGCCTCCACGGTGAACGTCCACAGGCCGGGCTCACCGGCGGTCACCGTGGCGCCCCAGCGGTCGGTTCCGGGCGCCAGCTCCCGCATCGGCGTCCACGGGCCGGGACGGCCGCCGGGGTCCCTCAGGACGACATTGGCGGCGACCGCGTCGTGCCCCTCCCGGAACACGGTCGCCGAGATCTCGAAGGTCTCGCCGGTCACGGCCTTGGCCGGCCGGCGCCCGTGCTGGACGACCGGGCGGACATCGAGAACGGGTATCCGCCCGACGGCGGTCGCCCCGCCCGCGGGGGATGGTGGGGGGACCGGCGGACCGGTGTCGGCCGGGCGCACGGGGTGTGCTTCGCCGCTGGGGGCGTGCGCCCCGGTGGTGCGGCGGTTGGGGGGTGCTGGCGAATGGTGCTTGGCGGGCATGACCGCTCCTGTCCGCGTCAACGTGGGTAGGCGGATGTGTGTGGGGAGGTGGGTCCTGCTTGGTGCTCCTGAGAGGGGTACCCGGAGGAGCCTTCCCACCCTATTCGGGTGGGCAATCCGGCACTTTGTTAACTACTCACGCGTATGTCGACACACAAGACCGGCCTCGTCCGCGACGGACGAGGCCGGCCCCGGGCGTGGCGGCTCCTTCGCCCTACTCGCGCGGCACCCGCAGTAACTTGTCCGGCGAACCGACTCCCCGCCCGGAGACCTTCCCGGTCGCCGCCGAGGCGACCAGGGCCCTCGTGACCTGGGCCGGAGTCGCCTTCGGATGGTCGGCCAGATGGAGCGCGGCCGCGCCCGCGGCGTGCGGGGACGCCATCGAGGTGCCCGAGAACACGGCCCGCGCGGTGTCGCTCGCGGCGGTCGCGGAGGTGATGCCGACGCCCGGGGCGAACAGATCGAGCGCCGGGCCGTGGTTGGAGAAGGCCGGTTTCGCATCCCCGCGGTCGGTCGCGCCGACCGTGAGCGCCTCCTTGACGCTCCCCGGGGAGTACAGACCGGCCGGCCTGCCGTCGTTGCCCGCGGCGACCGTGTAGGTGACGCCGGAGGCGATGGACGTGCGGACGGCGGCGTCCAGCTGCGCGTTGCGGGGTCCGCCCAGACTGAGGTTGGCGACCGCCGGCTTCTTCGCGTGCCGGGTCACCCAGTCGATCCCGGCGATCACCCGGCCCGTGGTGCCCGCGCCCGCGGCGTCGAGGACCCGCACGGCGACGATCCGCGCCTTCTTCGCGACGCCGTACCTCTCGCCGGCGACCGTGGCGGCGACGTGGGTGCCGTGGCCGTTGGCGTCCGCCGCGGTCCTGTCGTTCCCGACGAAGTCCCAGCCGTGGCCGGCCCGGCCGCCGAAGTCCCGGTGGGTGGTCCGGACGCCGGTGTCGATCACGTACACCGTCACCCCCGCGCCCGCCGAACCGGGCCAGGTGTAGCCGCCGTCCAGGGGCAGTTCCGGCTGGTCGACGCGGTCCAGCCCCCAGGACGGCGGCTTCCGCTGCGTCTCGTCCAGCCGCACACGGGTGTCCTGGACGACCGAGGCCACCCGCGGGTCGGCGGCGAGCCGCCGGGCCCGTCTCTCGTCCGCCCGGACCGCGTAGCCGTTCAGGACGCTGCCGTAGGTGTGGCTGATCTCCACCCCGTACTGCTCGGCGAGGCCCCTTCCGGCCGCCGACGCCGCCCGCGTGCCCTCCTCCAGTGTCACCAGGTAACTGCCGTGCACGGAGCCGGGTCCTCCGGCGCCGAGTATCCGCCCCTCCGGTACGGCGTGCGCGGGCAGGGTGATGGCCGAAAACGCCACGGCGGAGATCGCCGCGGCCAGGCACCCCGTCCGGCGCAGACGCCGCTGTCGCGTCCGTGCCATGGTCCGAGTTCCCCTCCTCGACTCGGCGTACGGCTGCCGCGCTGCACCGCGTGCGGCCGGCGCGGGCCGGTACGCCAGGGGCAGCCTCTCGTGGCGCGTGAAGCACCACAAGGACGCCTATGGGGGCGGAATCGGCCATATCCGCGGACGGTCCTGTTCAGGCCGATCGAGGGCGCGGTGGCGGAGCGTCCGCGGAGGCGGCACCGACGCCGGTACTGTCGTAGGAGACGTCGATGAAGCCCTGCGTCATCCAGCAACGCGCCGAGGTGGAACCCGTGAAGGCGATCCGTCGATTCACCGTCCGACCCGTGCTCCCCGAACCCCTCCGGCCGCTCAGCGATCTGGCCCGCAATCTGCGCTGGTCGTGGCATGCGGAGACCCGTGACCTGTTCCAGTCCGTCGACCCCGGGCGCTGGGCCGCCTCGGGCGGCGACCCGGTCCGGCTGCTGGGCAGCGTGCCGCCCGCGCGGCTCGCCGAGCTGTCCCAGGACCGCCGTTTCCTGCGCCGCCTCGCCGCGGTCGCGGGCGACCTGAACGACTACACGACCGGCGACCGCTGGTACCAGACCCAGCAGGAGGAACTGCCCGCCGCGATCGCCTACTTCTCACCCGAGTTCGGCATCACGGCCGCCCTGCCGCAGTACTCCGGCGGCCTCGGCATCCTCGCCGGCGACCACCTGAAGGCGGCCAGCGACCTCGGCGTCCCGCTGATCGGCGTCGGCCTGCTCTACCGCCACGGCTACTTCCGCCAGACCCTGTCCCGGGACGGCTGGCAGCAGGAGCACTACCCGGTCCTCGACCCCAACGAGCTGCCCGTCGTCCAGCTGGAGGAGCCCGACGGCACGCCCGCCCAGGTCGCCCTCGCCCTGCCCGGCGGCAAACAGCTGCACGCCCGGATCTGGCAGGCGCAGGTCGGCCGCGTCCCGCTGCTGATGCTGGACTCGGACGTCGAGGAGAACGACCTCGGCGAGCGCGGCGTGACCGACCGGCTCTACGGCGGCGGCAGCGAGCACCGGCTGCTCCAGGAGATGCTGCTCGGCATAGGAGGGGTCCGGGCGGTGCGGACGTACTGCCGGCTGACCGGTCACCCCGAGCCGGAGGTGTTCCACACGAACGAGGGACACGCCGGGTTCCTCGGTCTGGAACGCATCGCCGAACTCTGCGCGCAGGGCCTCGACTTCGACTCCGCGCTGGAGGCGGTCCGCGCGGGCACGGTCTTCACCACCCACACCCCCGTCCCGGCCGGCATCGACCGCTTCGACCGCGAGCTGGTCGCCCGGCACTTCGGCCCCGACGCCGAGCTGCCCCGCATCGACGTCGAGCGCGTGCTGCGGCTCGGCATGGAGACCTACCCCGGCGGGGAGCCCAACCTGTTCAACATGGCCGTGATGGGCCTGCGCCTGGCCCAGCGCGCCAACGGCGTCTCCCTGCTGCACGGCAACGTCAGCCGTGAGATGTTCTCCGGCCTGTGGCCGGGCTTCGACGCCGACGAGGTGCCGATCACGTCCGTGACGAACGGCGTGCACGCGCCGACCTGGGTCGCCCCCGAGGTGTTCCGGCTCGGCGCCCGGCAGATCGGCCTGCAGCGCGCCGAGGACGCGCTGACCGTCGGCGGCTCGGACCGCTGGGACACGGTCGCGGACATCCCCGACCAGGACATCTGGGAGCTGCGGCGGGTGCTGCGCGAGCAGCTCGTCGAGGAGGTGCGCGAGCGGCTGCGGGCCTCCTGGCGGCAGCGCGGGGCGGGCACGGCCGAGCTGGGCTGGATCGACGGCGTGCTCGACCCGGACGTCCTCACCATCGGCTTCGCCCGTCGCGTCCCCTCGTACAAGCGCCTGACGCTGATGCTGCGCGACCGCGACCGGCTGATGGAGCTGCTGCTGCACCCCGAGCGGCCGGTCCAGATCGTCGTCGCGGGCAAGGCGCACCCCGCGGACGACGGCGGGAAGCGGCTGGTGCAGGAGCTGGTGCGGTTCGCGGACGACCCGCGGGTACGGCACCGGATCGTGTTCCTGCCCGACTACGGCATGGGCATGGCGCAGAAGCTCTACCCGGGCTGTGACATCTGGCTGAACAACCCGCTCAGGCCGCTGGAGGCCTGCGGCACGTCCGGCATGAAGGCCGCGCTCAACGGCTGCCTCAACCTGTCGGTGCTGGACGGCTGGTGGGACGAGTGGTTCCAGCCCGACTTCGGCTGGGCGATCCCCACGGCCGACGGGGTCGGCACCGACCCGGACCACCGCGACGACATGGAGGCCGCGGCGCTGTACGACCTGCTGGAGCAGCGGGTGACGCCCCGCTTCTACGAGCGGGGGCAGAGCGGACTGCCCGACCGGTGGATCGAGATGGTCCGCCAGACGCTGAGCCTGCTCGGGCCGAAGGTGCTGGCCGGGCGGATGGTCCGGGAGTACGTCGAGCGGCTCTACGCGCCGGCGGCGCTCGCGCACCGCTCGATGGACCCGGACGCGGCGCGGGACCTCGCCGAGTGGAAGGCGCGGGTGCGGGGGGCCTGGCCGGCCGTCACCGTCGACCATGTGGAGACGTCCGCGTCCGAGACTCTGGCGGAGCTGGGTACGACGCTGGGGCTTCGGGTGCGGGTCGGGCTCGGGGACCTCGGGCCGGACGACGTGGAGGTGCAGGTCGTCTCGGGGCGGGTGGACGAGGAGGACCGGATCGGTGACGCGACGGTTGTTCCCCTGAAGCCGGTGGGCTCCGCCGAGCAGGATGGGCGGTGGGTTTACGAAGGGGCCCTGTCCCTGGACCGCACCGGGCCTTTTGGGTATACGGTGCGGATCCTTCCGGCGCATCGGCTGTTGGCTTCCAGCGCGGAGTTGGGGCTTGTGGCCGGGCCGAGCGAGGAGTTGGTGGCGGCTGGGGGGTTGTTGATGCGTTGAGTGTCGGCTGCGGGTGCGTGGGGGTTGCTCGCGCAGTTCCCCGCGCCCCTAGGTACCCGCACCCCCGGGCGTCGCGAGGTTCCGCAGGACGCTGCCGCAGCGTCGTGCGTACGCGTGCTGGAACCCCCTGGTCGCCGGGCCGCCCGCCCTCGCGTACCACTTGGCGGCGCGGCTGAACGCGTTCACCGTCAGCCACACCGTGCCGTCTCCCGTGCGGTCGACCACGAAGGACTCCTCGCCGCTCTCCGGGTGGCCGGGCAGCGTGCCGTAGGCCCAGCCGATGCGGCGGGGTTCCTCGACCGTCCAGACCACGCGGCAGGGGGCCTTGATCATGCCGGCGAGGGTGACGGTGACGTCGACGCCGGGGGCGGCCCGGTCCGCGGTCGCGTCGATGCCGACGCCCATGGCCCGGTGCATCTCCCAGGTGAGCACGGCCTCCGAGGCCCGGCGGAAGACGTCCTCGCCCTCGCCGAGGCGGGTACGGACGTTCATGGGATGGAAGCCCGGCGGGCAGAAGCCCTGGTCGCGGGTGGCGCCGACGTCGGCGTAGGTGAAGTCCTTGGGATCCGGATGAGACACGGTCACCAAGAGTAGGGCGGTACCCGGGTCTGCCTTCGGTCCGGGTACCGCCCTGGGGACGTGCTTCGGTCAGCCGACGTTGACGGCGGACCAGGCGGCCGCGACCGCCTTGTACTCGGTGCTGGACGCGCCGTACAGCGCCGAGGCCGCGTTCAGGGTCGCCGTGCGGGCGGCCGCGTACTTGGTCGTCGACGTCATGTACGTGGTCAGCGCCTTGTACCAGATCTGCAGCGCCTTGGTGCGGCCGATGCCGGTGACCGTGGAGCCGTTGGACGTGGGCGAGTCGTAGGTCACGCCGTTGATCGTCTTCGAGCCGCTGCCCTCCGACAGCAGGTAGAAGAAGTGGTTGGCGGGGCCCGAGGAGTAGTGCACGTCCAGGCCGCCGAGGCTCGCGGACCAGGCGTCCTTGGACGAGCCGTCCTTGCTGGGCTTGTCCATGTAGCGCAGCGGGGAGCCGTCGCCGTTGATGTCGATCTCCTCGCCGATGAGGTAGTCACCGGCGTCGGAGGCGTTGTTCGCGAAGAACTCCGCGCCCGCGCCGAAGATGTCGGAGGTCGCCTCGTTCAGACCGCCCGACTCACCGCTGTAGTTCAGGCCCGCCGTGGCCGACGTCAGGCCGTGGCTCATCTCGTGCGCGGCCACGTCGAGCGAGGTCAGCGGGTGGGTGTTGCCCGAGCCGTCGCCGTAGGTCATGCAGAAGCAGCTGTCGGACCAGAAGGCGTTGACGTAGTTGTTGCCGTAGTGGACGCGCGAGTAGGCCGCCTTGCCGTCGTTGCGGATGCCGCTGCGGCCGAAGGTGCTCTTGTAGAAGTCCCAGGTGACCTGGGCGCCGTAGTGGGCGTCGGCGGCGGCCGTCTCCAGGTTGGAGGGGTTGCCGGTGCCCCAGACGTCGTCGGCGCCGGAGAAGAGGGTGCCCGTGCCGGAGGTGCCGCGGTTGAGGTTGTACGTCTTGTGGCCGCCGCGCGTGCCGTCCGTCAGGGTGTAGGACGATCCGGACTTCGTGGTGGTGAGGTCGACCTTGCCGCTGTACGTGGTGTTGCCGGTGCCGGTCTCGATGCCCTGGTACTCGTAGAGCTTCTCGCCGGTGGCGGCGTTCGTGATCACGTGCAGCTCGTTCGGCGTGCCGTCCTCCTGGAGGCCGCCGACGACCGTCTCGTAGGCGAGGACGGGCTTGCCGTCGGCCGCCCAGATCACCTTGCGGGGCGCGGAGTTCGCCTCGGTCTTCTCCGAGCCGGCCGCCTTGGCGAGCGTCACGGCCTGCTTCTCCGCCTTGGCGGCGGTGACCGCCGGCTTGAGGGAGGCGACCTTGATCGCGGCCTTCGTGGCTCTGGTGACGCCCTGGGGCTCGCCGGACTTCGACTCGTGCACGACGAGGTCGCCGCCGAGGACCGGCAGGCCCGCGTAGGTGCGCTCGTAGCGGGTGTGCACGGCGCCGTCGGCGTCCTTCACGACGTCCTTGACGACCAGCTTCTCCTGCTCGCCGAGGCCTATCTCGTCGGCGGTGGCGGCGGCGTCCGCCTGCTGCTCCTGGATGAGGGCGGTGCGGGCGGGCGCGGTGAGCAGGACGGGGGCGGCGGCGAGCACCGGCTTGCCCGCGGAGTCGGCGGCGACACTGCTGCCGGAGGTCAGGCCGGTGGTGAGCAGGGCGCCGGCCGCGACCGCGGTGGCGATGGCCAGGGTGGTGCGCTTGTGACGCGCGTAGCGTGGGGTGGTCACACGAGCTCCTTGGTGTGGGGGAACTGCTGTGGTGCTGTGCGGCGGGTGGGGGAAGAGTGGCACCTGGGGCGTGTGCATGTCAGGAGCGGGCTGTGATGTTGGCCGGAAATCGACGACCAGGCGGACGTCCGGAACGTGAAACGGGCGCCGCCCCGGGGGATTCGAACCCGCCGGGGCGACGCCCTGCCGTGGGGGCCTACGGGAAGGTGAGCTTCCAGCTGTTGATGTAGCCGGTGTCACGGGCCGCGTTGTCCTGGACCCGCAGCTGCCAGACGCCGTTGGCGGCCTCGGAGGAGGCGTTCACCGTGTAGGTCGTGGCGATGTTGTCCGCGCTGCCGCCGGTGCCGTAGCCCTTCAGCGTGTAGGCCGTGCCGTCGGGGGCCACCAACTGCACCTGGAGGTCGCCGATGTAGGTGTGGACGATGTCCACGGTGACCTGGAGGTTGGACGGCGCGTTGCCCGTCCGCCCGGAGACGGTGACCGGCGAGGTGACCGCCGCGCCCCGGTCCGGGATCGCCACGTCGGCGGTGTTCTCGAAGGAGGTGCCGCCGCCCCCTCCGCCGCCGGAGCGGGTGCCGACGTTCACGCCCGCCCACGCGTCCTGGACCGCCTTGTACTCGGCGCTGTCGGTGCCGTAGAGCTCACCGGTCGCCGCGAGGGTGCCGGTCCGGGCGCCCGCGTAGTTGGTGGTCGAGGTGAACTTCGTGGTCAGCGCGCGGAACCAGATCTTCTCCGCCTTGTCCCGGCCGATGCCGGTGACCGGGAGGCCGTCCGAGGTGGGCGAGTCGTAGCTGACACCGTTGATGGTCTTGGTGCCGCTGCCCTCGCTCAGCAGGTAGAAGAAGTGGTTGGCGGGGCCCGAGGAGTAGTGCACGTCGATCGAGCCGATGCCGGAGTACCAGGCGTCCTTGGAGTCGCCGTCCTTGCTGGGCTTGTCCATGTAGCGCAGCGGCGTGCCGTCGCCGTTGATGTCGATCTCCTCGCCGATGAGGTAGTCACCGACGTCGGAGGAGTTCTTGGCGTGGAACTCGACGGTCGCGCCGAAGATGTCGGAGGTCGCCTCGTTGAGGCCGCCGGACTCGCCGGAGTAGACGAGCTTGGCCGTGTTCGACGTGAGCCCGTGGGTCATCTCGTGGGCGGCCACGTCGATCGACGTCAGCGGGTTGGCGTTGCCGGAGCCGTCGCCGTACGTCATGCAGAAGCAGCTGTCCGACCAGAAGGCGTTGACGTAGTTGTTGCCGTAGTGGACCCGGGAGTACGCGCCCACGCCGTCGCCGCGGATGCCGGAGCGGCCGTGCACGTTCTTGTAGTAGTCCCAGGTGAGCGCCGCGCCGTAGTGGGCGTCGGCGGCGGCCGACTCCAGGTTCGACGGGCTGCCGTTGCCCCAGACGTCGTCGGAGCCGGAGAAGAGGGTGCCGGTGCCGGAGGTGCCGCGGTTGAGGTTGTACGTCTTGTGGTTGCCGCGGGCGCCGTCGGTGAGGTTGTACGTCGACCCGGACTGGGTGGTGGTCAGGTCGACCGTGCCGGAGTACACCGTGTTGCCGGTGCCGGTCTCGATGGCCTCCCACGCGTACAGCTTCGCGCCGCTCGTGGCGTCCGTGATCACGTGCAGTTCCTGCGGGGTGCCGTCGTGCTGGAAGCCGCCGACGACCGTCTCGTACGCCACGACGGGCTTGCCGCTCGCGGCCCAGATCACCTTGCGGGGCTCGCGGTTGACGCCCGGGTTCCTGGCCTCCTCGGCCTTCCCGGCGGCCAGGGCCTGCTGCCGGGCCTTCGCCGCGGGCACCGCCGTCTTCGTCGTGGCCGGCTTGATGGCGGCGCGGGTGGCCTTCACGACGGCGGCGGTCTCGTCCGCCTTCGTGCTCTCCACGACCAGGTCGCCGCCGAGGACCGGCAGGCCGTCGTAGGTGCGCTCGTAGCGGGTGTGCACGGTGCCGTCGCGGTCCTTCAGGACGTCGCGGACGACCAGCTTCTCCTTGGCGCCGAGGCCGAGGTCCTTCGCGGTCTCCGCCTTGGCCGCGTCGGCCTCGCGGATCAGCGCGGCGCGCTGGGCGGGGGTGAGCCTGACCGGCTCGGAGCCGGAGTTCGCCTTGCTCGCGGCCTGCGGTGCCTTCTCCGGGGCTGCGGTGGCGGTGCCGCTCTGCACGGCGGCGGCGATCAGCGCGGCGACGCCGGCGAGGGCCACGGCCGCGGTGCGGCGGGGAGTGCGGGGAGTGCGTCTGTGGGAGGTGCCTCTGTCAGAGGAACTGCTACTCAACACGGACTCCTTCTGCGGGACCGGGGATCGCCCGGCCTGGGGAGGTGGAGGTGTTGCTGTGGGGTTGCTGTGGAGCAGTCGTGGGAAGCGTGGCAGGGGACCGCGCTTTCTGTCAGGGGCGTGTCAATACAATGGCCGGAAACGGTTCGTTGACCGGAAGTTCATGTTCGCTATACGGACGCACAGGAGTCCCTTGAAGATCCGTTTCACGCCCGACAGCAGCCGTGACATCGACTCCGGCTGGGAACGGGCCTGGCAGGCCGGCCGGGTCGACCTGGCGGCTCTTACGGCGACCGACCTGCGCTACGGATTCTTCGACTACCCGGTCGACTTCACCGTGGACGGCCACGCTTTCCTCGCGGGCACGCGGACTCCCCTGGTCGACCTCATGTTCACCGTGGGGCGCTCGCTGCACGGCCTGCGGACCGAGGGGTCGGCGGAGATCGACTTCACGGAGAACACCTACGTCATCCGGCTGGAACGCGCGGGCGATCAGGTGCGGTTCACCGCTTCGTACGGCTCTCCGCCGCCACCTCCCCGCTGCCCGCTCGACGCGTACACCGCCGAGGCCCGGTCCTTCGTCACCGGCGGTGTGGAGTACCTCGAACGTCACCATCCGGCACTGGCCCGGAACCCTGCGATGGCCTCCCTGCGGGAACTGGCGGGCGTCCGGCCTACGCCAGACTGTCCCGCCACGCCCGGTGCAGATCGGCGAACCGGCCCGTGCCCGCGATGAGTTCCGCCGGTCCGCCGTCCTCCACGATCCGGCCGCCCTCCATCACGAGGACGCGGTCCGCGATCTCCACGGTCGACAGGCGGTGCGCGATGACGACCGCCGTACGGCCCCTCAGCACCGTCGCCATCGCCCGCTGCACCGCGCGCTCGCCCGGGATGTCCAGCGAGCTGGTCGCCTCGTCGAGGATCAGCACTGCCGGGTCCGCCAGCAACGCCCGGGCGAACGCGACCAGTTGGCGCTGCCCGGCCGAGATGCGGCCGCCGCGCCTGCGGACGTCCGTGTCGTAGCCGTCGGGCAGGGCGCTGATGAAGTCGTGCGCCCCGATCTCCTTCGCCGCCTGTTCCATCTCCGCACGGGTGGCGTCCGGGCGGCCGATCGCGATGTTGTCGGCGACCGTGCCCGAGAAGAGGAACGCCTCCTGCGTCACCATCACCACCCCGCGCCGCAGCTCCGGCACGGCCAGGTCGCGCAGGTCGACGCCGTCCAGCAGCACCCGGCCGTCGGAGGGGTCGTAGAACCGGGCCAGCAGCTTGGCCAGGGTCGACTTGCCGGCGCCCGTGGAGCCGACGACCGCGACCGTCTGCCCGGCGGGGAGCGTGAGGTCGAAGCGGGGCAGCACCTCGCCGCCGGTGCGGTAGGCGAAGCGGACGCCGTCGAAGACGACCTCGCGGCCCGGGTGCTCGCTCCGGAGCGGCGGGAGCTGCCGCGGACTCGACGGCTCGGGCACGGACGGGGTCTGGGCGAGCAGGCCGGCGATCTTCTCCAGCGAGGCCGCCGCCGACTGGTAGGAGTTGAGGAACACCCCGAGCCGGTCGATGGGGTCGTACAGCCGCCGCAGGTACAGCACGGCCGCCGCCAGCACGCCGAGGGCCAGCGTGCCGTCCGCGACCCGGTAGGCGCCCCACAGCACGATCGCCGCGACCGCCGTGTTGGCGATCAGCCGCGAGCCGGTGACGTAGCGGGCCATCTCCAGCAGCCCGTCGCCGTTGGTCCGTTCGTGCCGCTGGTTCAGCGCCTCGAAGTCCGCGTCGTTGGCGGCTTCGCGGCGGAAGGCGCGCACCGGGCGGATGCCGTTCATGGTCTCGACGAACTTGACGATGACGGCCGCGATCGCGGTGGACCGCGCCCGGTACACCCGCCCGGCCCGCCGCTGGTACAGCCGCACCAGCCCGAAGAGCGGCACCAGGGACGCCACCGCCAGGCCTCCGAGCCCCAGGTCGAGCCAGAGCAGCATCGCCGAGATGTAGACGAAGGACAGGATGACCGTCACGAGTTCCTGGAGGCCCTCGTCCAGCAGTTCGCGCAGCGACTCCACGTCCGCCGTGGAGCGGGAGATGAGTCGGCCCGAGGTGTAGCGCTCGTGGAAGTCGACGCTGAGCGCCTGCGCGTGGCGGAAGATCCGGCCGCGCAGGTCCAGCAGCACGTCCTGGTTGACGCGGGCCGCCGCGGCGATGAACGCCCACTGCAGTCCCCCCGCGGCCAGCGCACACCCCAGATAGCCGGCGCCCACCGCGATCAGCGGCCCGTGGTCCTGCGCCCGGAACGCCGGCACGGCACGGTCGATGGCGTACGCCACGAGCAGCGGGCCCGCCTGCACGACCGCCTGCTGCAGCAGCAGGAGCAGCGTCGTGACCGCGACGCGGGCCTTCATCGGCGCGAGCAGGGAGCGCAGCAGGGCGGCCGTGGCACCCGGCGGTGTGGGCAGGACGTCCCGGTCGAAGGGGTCGCCGGCCTCGCCGGTGCCGGAGGACCGGTCGTCGGGCTTGTCGTCGGCCGGTGCCGTGGTGGCCGCCGTCATCGTGCGTCCTCCTGTTCCCCTGACTCTTCCCCCGGCTGCGCCCCGGACATCAGGTGCGCGTACTCGGCGTTCGTCCGCAGCAGTTCCTGGTGGGTGCCGACCGCGGCGATCCGGCCGCCGGACAGCAGCGCGACCCGGTCGGCGAGCAGCACCGTGGACGGGCGGTGCGCCACGATCAGGGCCGTCGTGTCCGCGAGGACCTGCCGCAGGGCGGCCTCCACGGCGGCCTCGGTGTGCACGTCCAGGGCCGACAGCGGGTCGTCCAGGACGAGGAACTCCGGCTGTCCGACCACGGCCCTGGCGAGGGCGAGGCGCTGCCGCTGTCCCCCGGAGAGGCTGAGGCCCTGCTCGCCCACCTGGGTGTCCGTGCCCTGCGGCAGCGCGTGCGCGAAGTCGGCCTGGGCGACGGCCAGGGCGCGCTCCAGCTCGGCCGGACCGGCCGTCTCTCCGGCGCCCATGGACACGTTGTCGCCGACCGACGCCGAGAAGAGCGTGGGCTCCTCGAACGCGACGGCGACCTTGGCGCGGAGCACCTCACGGGACAGGGCGGTGATGTCGACGCCGTCGAGCGTGATACGTCCCGAGGTCACCTCGTAGAGGCGGGGGATGAGCGCCGTCAGCGTGGTCTTGCCGCTGCCGGTCGCGCCGACCAGGGCCATGGACTCGCCCGGGCGGATGTGCAGGTCGACGTCCCGGAGCACCGGCGGGGTGCCGGGCGGGGCGTCCGGGTAGCGGAAGGTGACGCCGTCGAAGCGAAGTCCCTTGTCCTGGACGGGTGTCGGGGCGGCGCCGGGGGTGGTGGACGCCTCCTCGGTCTTCTCGTCCATCACCTCGAAGTACCGCTCCGTCGCCGTCGCAGCCTCCTGGCTCATCGCCAGCAGGAAACCGATCGACTCCACGGGCCACCGCAACGCCAGCGCCGTCGACAGGAACGCCACCAGGGTCCCCGCCGACAGCGCCCCGTCGGCCACCTGGACGACCCCCACCACCAGCGCCGCCCCGATCGCCACCTCCGGCAGCGTCACGATGACGCCCCAGATCGTCGCCAGCAGCCGCGCCTTGCGCAGTTCCGTGCCGCGCAGCTTCAGCGACAGCTCCCGGAACGCCCGCGCCTGGCTCCGGTGCCGGCCGAAGCCCTTGATGATGCGGATGCCGAGCACGCTCTCCTCGACGACCGTCGTCAGATCGCCGACCTGGTCCTGGGCGCGCCGTGCGGCCTGGGCGTAACGCTTCTCGAAGACCACGCAGGTGACCATGACGGGCACGGCGGGACCGAGGATGACCAGTCCCAGCGTCCAGTCCTGCAGCAGCATGATGACCACGCCGACGACGATCGTCACGCCGTTGACCAGCAGGAACGTCAGCGGGAAGGCGAGGAACATGCGCAGCAGCGACAAATCCGCCGTCCCCCGGGACAGCAGCTGTCCCGAGGCCCACCGGTCGTGGAAGGACACCGGCAGCCGCTGGAGGTGCCGGTACAGGGCCGCCCGCATCGACGCCTCGACGTGCGACAGCGGACGCGCCACCAGCCAGCGCCTGAGGCCGAACAGCAGGGCCTCCGCGAAGCCGAGCAGCAGCAGGTACAGCGCGCCGAGCCACACCCCCGCCGGGTCCCGGTCGGCGACCGGCCCGTCCACCATCCACTTCAGCACGAGCGGGATCACCAGGCCCGTGCAGGAGGCCAGTATCGCCACGAACGCGGCGGTGAACAGCCGCGTCCGCACGGGCCGCACGTAGGGCCACAGGCGCAGCAGCGTACGCACGACGGAACGGTCCTGGGCGGGGGCGGGTGTGGTGGCCATCAGCAGCGAGCCTACGGATCGCCACTGACACTGCCCACCGGGTTTTCGCCCGATCGCGGCTCGGCCGTTGGTCCTACGACTTGCATGTTCGAGCAGTCGTACGGCGGCATCGGCCAGGTCGTACAGCGGCATCAACCGATCGGTCGATGCCCGTTCGAGCGCGACGGCCGATGTGCGCGGACCCGCCGCCCCGGGACCCTTTGTTCATGTCCGTCATCGAAGTCACCGACCTGCGCAAGGCCTATGCGGGCCGCCCAGCCGTGGACGGCGTCTCCTTCGCTGTCGAGGAGGGCGAGATCTTCGGCATCCTCGGCCCGAACGGCGCCGGCAAGACCACCACCGTGGAGTGCGTCGAGGGCCTGCGCGTCCCCGACGCGGGCCGCGTCCGTGTCACCGGCCTCGACCCCGTCACCGACCACGAGCAGGTCGCCCGCGTCCTCGGCGCCCAGCTCCAGCAGAGCGAAGTGCAGCCCAAACTCACCGTCCGTGAGGCGCTGGAACTGTACGCCGCGTTCTACGAGAGGCCGGCCGACTGGCGCCCCCTCGCCGAACGCCTCGGCCTCACCGCCAAGCTGTCCACCCGGTTCGCCAAGCTCTCCGGCGGCCAGAAGCAACGCCTGTTCATCGCGCTCGCCCTGATCGGCAACCCCCGGATCGTCGTCCTGGACGAGCTCACCACCGGCCTCGACCCGCGCGCCCGCCGCGACACCTGGGAGTTGATCGAGGACATCCGCGCGAACGGCGTCACCGTCCTGCTCGTCACCCACTTCATGGAGGAGGCGCAACGGCTCTGCGACCGGATCGCCGTCATCGACAAGGGGCGCGTCGCCGCCCTGGACACCCCGGCCGGCCTGATCCGCCGCTCGGCAGGCGCCACCGTCATCAGCTTCACCCCGTCCGCCCCGCTCGACGACCGCGACCTGAACGCGCTGCCCGCGCTCGCGTCGATCGAGCACAAGGACGGCCGCGTCACCCTCTCCGGCACCGACGAGACGGTCAACGCCGTCATCACCCTCCTCGCCCGCAGCCGCGTCACCGCCCACCAGCTCCGCGTCAGCGACGCCACGCTCGACGACGCGTTCCTCGACCTGACGAAGGAGGCCGCGGCATGAGCACCGCCGTGCTGAGGACCGAGACCCGCCTGTTGCGCAGGGAGCCCGGCAGCGTCTTCTGGATCCTGTTGTTCCCGACCCTGCTGCTGGTGATCCTCGGCTCCCTCCCGAGCTTCAGGCAGCCCGACGCCGATTTCGGCGGGCTGCGCCCGGTCGACGGCTACGTCCCTGTGGCCGTGCTGCTCGGCCTGATCGTCGGCGGGATCCAGGCGATGCCGCAGACGCTCACCGGCTACCGCGAGCGCGGCATCCTGCGGCGGATGTCCACCACCCCCGTCCGGCCCTCGGCCCTGCTGTCCGCGCAGATGGTGGTGTACGGCGGTGCCGCCCTGGCGTCGGCGCTGCTCGCCCTCGCCGTCGGCCGGACCGCCTTCGCAGTACGCCTGCCCGAGCAGCCCTTCGGATACGGCCTCGCGCTCCTCCTGACCGTCCTGGCGGCCCTCGCGCTCGGCGCGGTGATCTCCTCCCTGTCCCGGACGACGAAGATCGCCGGCGCGATTGGGACCGCCGTGTTCTTCCCGGCGATGTTCTGCGCGGGGGTGTGGTTGCCGGTGCAGACCATGCCGGACGTGCTGGCCAGGGCGGTCGGTTTCACGCCCTTCGGCGCGGCCGCGGAGGCCCTGAACCAAGCGGCGGCCGGGGACTGGCCCGGCTGGGACCACCTGGGGGTCGTCGCCGCCTGGACGGTGCTGCTCACGGCCGCCGCCGCGCGCTGGTTCCGCTGGGAGTAGGAGCGGGGCCGTGCAGACTGTGGGCATGACCGCGGCGGACACACAGCTCGACCGGCGCATGGAACAACTGCACACCTGGGGGCCGTACGGGCTGCTCGGCGTCAGCGTCGTCCTCGCGTCGGTCGCCGCCGAGCTGATGGACGGCCCCGTCGAATGGCAGGCCGCCGGGGCCTTGGTCGCCGCCGCGCTCGCGCTCCAGCTCTGGTGGCACGGCACCCGCTCCCGCCGGCCGGGCCGCGGCCGGATCCCGTCCCGGGCCGGGACGGCGTACTACGTCGTCCGCTGGGCGATCGCCTTCGGGCTCACCTGGATCAACCCGTTCTTCGCGTTCTACGCGGCCACCGGTTACATGGACGCCGACGAGCTGATCCCGGGCCTGTGGCGGCGGCTCGGGCTGTTCGCCAGCGCGGTCACCGTGGCCGCCGCGCAGGCCGGCGGACTGCCGTTCAGCGGAGTCCAGTGGGCCGGGTTCGCCGGGCTCCTGGCCGTCAACTTCGGCGTGCAGGCGGTGGTCGCCCACATCACCGAAGAGGCGGAGCAGCGCTCCCGCGAGCGGGTCGAGACGATCGCCGAACTCGAGCGCACCAACACGGCGTTGCAGCAGGCCCTCGACGAGAACGCCGCCCTGCACGCCCAACTCCTCGTCCAGGCACGGGAGGCGGGCGTCGCCGACGAGCGGCGGCGGCTGGCCGCCGAGATCCACGACACCATCGCCCAGGGTCTGACCGGGATCATCGCCCAGCTCCGGATCGTGACGAACACCCCGGACCCGGCCGCGGCGCGTGAGCACGCGGCCCGCGCGATGGACCTGGCCCGCGAGAGCCTCGGCGAGGCCCGCCGCTCCGTGCACAACCTCGCCCCGGTCGCGCTGGCCGACGGCGGACTGCCCGAAGCCCTGCGGAAGACCGTCACCGAGTGGGGCGAACGCACCGGGATCCGCGCCGAGTTCACCCTCACCGGCACCGCCGAGCACCTCCACGACGAGGTCGCCGCCACGCTCCTGCGCATCGCCCAGGAGGCCCTGTCCAACACCAACCGCCACGCGTCCGCCACCCGCGCCGGCGTCACCCTCTCCTACATGGGCGACGAGGTCACCCTCGACATCCGCGACGACGGCCACGGCTTCGACCCGGCCGCCACGCGCGCACGCACCCGCACCGGCGGCTTCGGCCTCGACGGCATGCGCGCCCGCGCCGAGCGCATCGCCGGGTCCCTCACCGTCGAGTCCGGTCCGGGCCACGGTACGGCCGTCTCGGCTCGCGTACCGTTGGTCCGCCATGACTGAAGACGCCGGGATCAGCCTGCTCATCGTCGACGACCACCCCGTCGTACGGGACGGTCTGCGCGGCATGTTCGACTCCGCGCCGGGCTTCCGTGTCCTGGGGGAGGCGTCGAACGGCGTCGAGGCGGTCTCGCTCGCCGCGGCCCTGGACCCGGACGTGATTCTCATGGATCTGCGCATGCCGGGCGGCGGGGGAGTGGACGCCATCCGCGAACTGACCCGCACCGGCGCCCGCGCCAAGGTCCTCGTCCTCACCACCTACGACACCGACTCCGACACCCTCCCCGCGATCGAGGCGGGCGCGACGGGCTACCTCCTGAAGGACGCCCCACGCGAGGAGCTGTTCACGGCGGTCCGGGCGGCGGCGGAAGGCCGCACGGTCCTCTCCCCGGCGGTGGCCTCCCGCCTGGTCTCCGCGGTCCGCACCCCCAAGGCCCCCGGCAACGAACCCCTCTCCGCACGCGAACGCGAGGTCCTGGCCCTGGTCGCCAAGGGCACCTCCAACCGCGAGATCGCCCGCGACCTGTTCATCAGCGAGGCCACCGTGAAGACCCACCTCACGCACCTGTACGCGAAGCTGGGCGTCAACGACCGCGCGGCAGCGGTCGCCACGGCGTACAGACGGGGGATCCTCGGCTAGCCCGGGTACGGCAGCAGCGTGCGGTCGACCTCCTCCCACGCGGCCCTCAGCCCGGCCAGCAGCTCCGGCCGGTCCGGGGCGAGGTCGGCCTGCTCGCGCTGGTCCTCGGCGAGGTCGTACAGGTGGTCGGTGCCCTTGTCGTCCCGGTAGTACTTCCAGTTGCCGCGGCGCAGCGCCCGGTTGTCCCGCACCCGCCAGAACAGGTCCCGCTCGGGCGGCTCCTCGCCCCGCAGCAGGTAGCCGGCGAGGCTGGTGCCGTCCAGCGGGTACGCCGGGTCGGGACGGGCGGCGCCCAGCTCCAGCAGGGTCGCGGTCCAGTCTGGGGAGAAGTTCGGCACGTGGCTGACCTGGCGGCCGCCGACGCGGGCGGGCCAGCGCAGGATCGTGGGCACCCGGATGCCGCCCTCCAGCAGCACGAACTTCTCGCCGCTGAGCGGCCAGTTGTAGGAGAACCGCTCACCGCCGTTGTCGCTGGCGAACAGCACGACGGTGTTCTCCTCCTGCCCGGAGCGGCGCAGCGCCGAGAGCACCTCGCCGACGGCCGCGTCCAGGCTCTCCACCATCTGCGCGTACTTGGCGACCGAGCCGCCGTCGTAGTGGTTGAGCGCGGTCACGACCTCCGACTTGCTCTTCGCCGACCGGATCCTCGCCTCGATCCGCGCCCCGGTCTCCTCGTCGCCCTCCGCGAGCCACGGCCAGTGCGGGGTGGTGAAGTTGAGGTTGAGCAGCCACGGCCGGTCGTGGTCCCGGCCGACGTACTCCGCCGCCCGCTCGGTGAGGACCGTCGTGTAGTAGCGCAGGTCCTGGTACTCGGCGTCGCCCTCGTACAGGTCGTACTCGCCGAGCTGGCCCAGCTTGGAGAAGTACTCCAGGACGCCCCCGAAGTTGCCGAAGAACTCGTCCCAGCCCGACTTGGTGGGGCTGTGGTCGGGCAGCCAGCCGCAGTGCCACTTGCCGATCAGGGCGGTCGCGTAACCGGCCTTCTTCAGCAGGGAGGCAAGCGTGGGGTGGTCCGGGTCGAGCCCCTGACCGCGGTCCCCGACGGGCTCGGCCAGTCCGCCCTTCGTACGGCCCGGGTACCGGCCGGTGTAGAGGCTGAACCGGGTCGGGGAGCAGGTCGCGGAGCCGGCGTACGCGTCGGTGAAGCGCACGCCCTGGCGGGCGAGCCGGTCCAGGTTCGGCGTCCTGATGTGCGGGGCGCCGTAGGAGGACAGGTCGGCCCAGCCGAGGTCGTCGCCCAGGATGACGAGGAAGTTGGGGCGCCGGCCGGACGCGCCACCGGGGCGGGCCCTGAACGGCCGCTCGACTGGGGCGGCTTCGGCGGCACCGGCCGCACCGGCGACGGCGCCCACGGCACCGCCGCCGACGAGAGCACCGAGGGCACGACGGGATATTTCGGGCATGCGGAATCCTGGAGGGTTCGGAGGGGGGGGAAGACCGGAAGGGGAGCAGACCGGAGGCGGAGAAGGGCGGAGGCGGAGAAGGGCGGAGGCGGAGAAGGGCGGAGGCGGAGAAGGGCGAGGCCGGGGCGGCCGGGGCTCAGCGACAGACGGCGCTCGACTGGCGGCACAGATCGACGTGGCGCCGCTCGACGAGCGGGACACGTGCGCACGCAAGATCAGCGCTCGGCCTCATGACCGTGGACGCTGCCAGCGTGCGGACGGCCGGGTCAAGAAGATCCCGGCCGATTTCACGGACCCGCAACGAGAGCCGCAACGAGAGCCGCACCGACCGCCGAGACGAGAGCCGAAACGGGAGCCGCACCGAGCGCCGAAACGAGCCGCCGAAACGAGCCGCCGAAACGATGCCTCAGCCCGCCACCCGCAGCAGCAGCACCGCCCGCGCCGGCACCGTGATCTCCGTCCCCGCCCGGTGCTCCACCCCCGGCGCCTCCGCCTGCTCCTCCAGCCCGGTGTCGACGACGACCTCGTACCGCTCCGCCCACGGCGGCCCGGGCAGCACGAAGCTCACCGGCCCCTCGCCCGCGTGCAGCACGGCGAGGAAGCTGTCGTCGAGGATCTGCTCCCCGCGCTCGTCCCGGCCCGGGATGTCCCGGCCGGAGAGGTACATGCCCAGCGTGGCGGCGGGCGCGTACCAGTCCTGCTCGGTCATCTCCGTGCCCCGGGAGGTGAACCAGGCCAGGTCGCGCAGGCCGTCCGCGGTCTGGGCCCGGCCGGAGAAGAAGGCCCGGCGCCGGAGCACCGGGTGCCGGTGGCGCAGCGCGATCAGCCGGGAGGTCAGCTCGAACAGGGCCTTCCAGCCGGGGTCCTCCAGCAGCCCCCAGTCCACCCAGCTGGTCTCGTTGTCCTGGCAGTAGGCGTTGTTGTTGCCGCCCTGCGTGCGGCCCAGCTCGTCGCCCGCGACCAGCATGGGCACGCCCGTGGACAGCAGCAGTGTGGTCAGCAGGTTCCGCAGCTGCCGGCGCCGCAGGGCCAGCACGTCCGCGTCGTCCGTCTCGCCCTCGGCGCCGCAGTTCCAGGCACGGTTGTCGTCCGTGCCGTCCCGGTTGCCCTCGCCGTTGGCCTCGTTGTGCTTGCGCTCGTACGACACCAGGTCGCGCAGGGTGAAACCGTCGTGCGCGGTGATGAAGTTGACGGAGGCGTAGGGCCTGCGCCCGCCCCAGGCGTACAGGTCGCTGGAGCCCGACAGGCGGTAGCCCATCTCCCTGACGTCCGGCAGCGCGTGCCGCCAGAAGTCCCGGACGGCGTTGCGGTACCGGTCGTTCCACTCCGTCCACAGCGGCGGGAACGCCCCCACCTGGTAGCCGCCCGACCCCACGTCCCACGGCTCGGCGATCAGCTTCACCCGGCGCAGCACCGGGTCCTGGGCGATGACCGCCAGGAACGGGGAGAGCATGTCGACGTCGTGCATCGAGCGGGCCAGCGCCGCCGCCAGATCGAAGCGGAAGCCGTCCACGCCCATCTCGGTGACCCAGTAGCGCAGCGAGTCCGTGATCAGGCGCAGCACGTGCGGCTGGACCACGTGCAGGGTGTTGCCGCAGCCGGTGTAGTCGGCGTAGCGGCGGGCGTCGTCCTGGAGGCGGTAGTAGCCGCGGTTGTCGATGCCCTTCAGGGACAGCGTCGGACCGAGCTCGCCCGCCTCGGCGGTGTGGTTGTAGACCACGTCGAGGATGACCTCGATCCCGGCCGCGTGCAGGGCGCGCACCATCCGTTTGAACTCGCCGACCTGCTGGCCGGTCGTCCCCGAGGCCGCGTAGGCCGCGTGCGGGGCGAAGTAGCCGATGGAGTTGTAGCCCCAGTAGTTCCTCAGGCCTCTGCGCAGCAGGTGGTCCTCGTGCGCGAACTGGTGCACCGGCAGCAGCTCCACCGCCGTCACGCCCAGCTTCACCAGGTGCTCGATCGCCGCCGGATGGGCGAGACCGGCGTAGGTGCCGCGCAGCTCCTCCGGGATGCCCGGGTGCCGCCGGGTGAAGCCCTTGACGTGCAGCTCGTAGATGACCGAGTCCGCCCAGGGAGTCTTCGGCCGGCGGTCGTCGGCCCAGTCGTCGTCATCGTGGACGACGACGCCCTTCGGCACGAACGGCGCCGAGTCCCGCTCGTCGCGCACGGTGTCGGCGACGTGCTGCTGCGGCCAGTCGCGGACGTGCCCGTACACCTCCGGCGGCAGGCTGCCGTAGTCGTTCCCCGCACCCGCGTCGACCGCACGCGCGTAGGGGTCGAGCAGCAGTTTCGCCGGGTTCCAGCGGGCGCCCGTCCAGGGGTCCCAGCGGCCGTGCACCCGGTAGCCGTAGCGCTGCCCGGGCAGCACGCCCGGGACGAAGCCGTGCCAGATCTCGTGGGTCAGCTCGGCGAGCCGGACCCGCGACTCCTTGCCCGCCTCGTCGAAGAGGCACAGCTCGACCCCCTCGGCGCCGCCCGCCCACAGGGCGAAGTTGGTTCCCGCCACGCCGTCCGGGCCGACCCGGAACCGGGCTCCCAGGGGAGTCGGCGTGCCCGGCCGGGCGGGCACCGTGGGCGGCGGCGTGGCCCGCCGTGCGCCGTTCACGGCGGCGGCCTGGCGCCCGTTCCCGGTGGCCTGAGGACCGGCCACCGCCTCCTGCTCGGCTGCGCTGGACACCTGTCAGCCTCCCGCGGCTCGTGGGACGACGGGGGACAGAGGGGTGCGGCCCTGCTGCGGCCCGGGTCGCGGCTCCCCTGCGCGTCGTCCTCCCCACTGTTCTGCCCAGAGGGTGGGTCGCACTCACGTTTCCCCGGGGGCGGGCATGGTCGTTTCCCGGGGACGCGGCCGGTCGTTGGGCACCTCGTGAGGCACGTACAAGGGCGCGCGCGGCGCGCGAGGGCCGCGCTGGCCGCCGTAGTGACATGGGCAGGGCTCCTGGCCGGGGCCACGGGCTGTACCTCGGACGACGCGGGCGGGCTCGCCGGGGCGTTCGGCGCGCCCCCGGCGCCCGAGGACGTCATCAAGGTCTCGCCCGGCGACGGCAGCAGGGGTGTGCGCCCCGGGAAGAAGCTGCGGGTGCGCGTGCCCGACGGCCGGCTGGAGTCGGTGAAGGTCGTCAGGTCGCAGGACGCCCAGGAGTCACCCGTGCCCGGGCGGATCTCCGCCGACGGCCTGACCTGGGAGCCCGAGGAGGAACGGCTGGCGCTGGCCGCCGAGTACACGGTCGACGCGGTCGCCGTCGGCGGCGACGGACGTCGCTCGGCCCGGCACACCACGTTCACGACGTACGTCCCCGAGGAGCGCTTCATCGGCTACGTCGCCCCGGAGAACCGCGCCACGGTCGGCACCGGCATGATCGTCTCCCTGGAGTTCAACCGGGAGATCAGGCACCGCGCCGCCGTCGAACGCGCGGTGCGGGTCAGCGCCCGCCCGGCCGTCGAGATCCGCCCGCACTGGTTCGGCCGGACCCGCCTGGACTTCCGTCCCGAGCACTACTGGAAGCCCGGCACCCAGGTCACCGTCGCCCTGCGCCTGCGGGACGTCGAGGGAGCGCCCGGCGTCTACGGCCTGCAGCACAAGACGTTCTCCTTCACCGTCGGCCGCAGCCAGGTCTCCGTCGTCGACGCCGCCCGGCACTCCATGGAGGTGCGGCGCGACGGCGAGCCGCTCGCCACCGTGCCCATCACGGCCGGCGCCCCGAAGACCACCACGTACAACGGCAAGATGGTGGTGACGGAGATGCTCGAGGTCACCCGGATGAACGGCGCCACGGTCGGCTTCAAGAAGCGCAACGGCAAGGGCGAGTACGACATCCCGGACGTCCCGCACGCCATGCGCCTGACCGACTCCGGCACCTTCCTGCACGGCAACTACTGGGCCCACCACTCCGTCTTCGGCCGTACCAACGTCAGCCACGGCTGCGTCGGACTGCGCGATGTGAAGGGCGGCGGTTCCGACACCCCGGCCGGCTGGTTCTTCGACCGCAGCCTCGTCGGAGACGTCGTCGAGGTGGTCAACAGCAATGACAAAAAGGTCGCTCCCGACAACGGGCTCGGAGGATGGAATATGGGCTGGAATGCATGGAAGGCGGGCAGTGCGGTGAAGTAGCCGGACAGGGGGGCGGGTTGACCCGGTGTTCCGTTGGGACCGAACAGTGACAATCGCGGGCCGCCGGTGCCCCGCACCCTGTGGTTACTATTCGCCGGTGCGCGGGGGACGCGCAGGGGTGCGGGCCTGACCAGGCCCGGGGAGGGGAGAACGACTTGAACGGGCGACCGATATCGGGGGCGTCGGTTGGGGGCGGGAAGGGACTGCTCGCGCTGATCCTGGGCGCGCTGCTCCTCGCCGTCACGGCGTGCGGCGGCGGGGGGACCGGCTCCGGTTCCGGCGCGGGCGGCGGCAAGGGCAAGGACGCGGACACCGCGCAGAGCAAGCAGTCCGAGGCCGTCGTCGGCATCACCCCCAAGGACGGCGCCAAGTCCGTCGACACCAGCGGCGCGCTGAAGGTCACCGCCGCCAAGGGCAAGCTGACCGAGGTCGAGGTCAAGGACGGCGAGGGCAAGAAGGTCGACGGCGAGATATCCGGCGACGGCGCCACCTGGACGCCGTCCACGCACCTGGCCGCCGCCACCAAGTACACGGTGCACGCGGTCGCCAAGGACTCCGAGGGCCGCACGGCCGCGGAGGACGCCGGCTTCACGACGCTGACCCCGAAGAACACCTTCATCGGCACCTTCACTCCCGAGGACGGCTCCAAGGTCGGCGTCGGCATGCCGTTCTCGATCCGCTTCTCCCGGGGCATCACCAGCCCGGACGACGTCGAGAAGGCCATCCGCATCAGGACGGAACCGGCCGTCGACGTCGAGGGCCACTGGTTCGGCAACGACCGCCTCGACTTCCGCCCCGAGAAGTACTGGAAGCCGGGCACCAAGGTGACCGTCGACCTGAACCTCGACGGCGTCGAGGGACGGCCCGGGGTCTACGGCGAGCAGGACAAGACCATCGACTTCACCATCGGCCGCAACCAGGTCTCCGTCGTCGACGCCAAGAAGCTGACGATGAAGGTCATGCGCGACGGCAAGGTCTTCAAGACCATCCCGGTCACCACCGGAAAGCCCGGCATGGAGACCTGGAACGGCCAGATGGTCATCAGCGAGATGCTCACGGTGACCCGGATGAACGGCGAGACCGTCGGCTACGGCGGCGAGTACGACATCAAGGACGTCCCGCACGCCATCCGGCTGACCACCTCCGGCACGTTCCTGCACGGCAACTACTGGGCGAGCGGCGCCTTCGGCAACTACAACGCCAGCCACGGCTGTGTCGGCCTGCGCGACGTGCGCGGCGGCTGGGACAAGAAGGCGCCGGCCGCGTGGTTCTTCAACCACTCGATGATCGGCGACGTGGTGATCGTCAAGAACTCCGAGGACAGGATCGTCGACCCGGACAACGGGCTCAACGGCTGGAACATGTCGTGGGAGAAGTGGAAGAAGTAATTCCACGCCGCTGACAGGAGGGCCCCGGTGTGACGGACCGCACCGGGGCCCTACCCGTTAGCCCCCGTTAACCTGCTCCCTATGACCGTCTCTCTCGAAGTCGCTGAAGGCGTCGGCACGCTCCGGCTCGACCGACCGCCCATGAACGCGCTGGACATCGCCACGCAGGACCGGCTGAAGGAACTCGCCGAGGAGGCCGCGCGCCGCGAGGACGTGCGGGCCGTGGTGGTCTACGGCGGTGAGAAGGTGTTCGCGGCGGGCGCGGACATCAAGGAGATGCAAGCGATGGACCACACCGCGATGGTCCTGCGCGCCCGCGCCCTGCAGGACTCGTTCACGGCGGTGGCCCGTATCCCCAAGCCGGTCGTCGCGGCCGTGACGGGCTACGCGCTGGGCGGCGGCTGCGAACTCGCGCTCTGCGCCGACTACCGGATCGCCGGCGAGAACGCCAAGCTCGGCCAGCCGGAGATCCTGCTCGGCCTGATCCCCGGCGCGGGCGGCACCCAGCGCCTGGCCCGGCTGGTCGGCCCCTCCAAGGCCAAGGACCTGATCTTCACCGGCCGGATGGTCAAGGCCGACGAGGCCGAGAGGATCGGCCTGGTCGACCGGGTCGTGCCCGCCGACGAGGTGTACGCGCAGGCGCACGCCTGGGCCGCGAAACTGGCGCACGGCCCCGCCCTCGCGCTGCGCGCGGCCAAGGAGGCGGTCGACACCGGCCTGGAGGCGGACATCGACACGGGCCTCGCGATCGAACGGAACTGGTTCGCGGGCCTGTTCGCCACCGAGGACCGCGAGCGCGGGATGCGCAGCTTCGTGGAGGAGGGGCCGGGCAAGGCGAAGTTCCTCTGAACCTCCTCCCGGGGTCTTGCAATTGACGCGGTGTCTGATCCGGGTCCCTCGATGGGGCGGTTTATGGCAGCCTTAAGGCAGCCTTAAGCGTGCTCGGCCGAGGGAGTCCGTCGATTGCCCCGAAATGGGTCGTTCCGGCAGGTCGGAGGGGGTGCGGACGACTCCGAAGTGCCGTTGGCATATGACGGTGGACCGTCGGTTCACGGGCCGCACCCGGGGGCGTATTCCCCGGGAACGGCCCCGTCGGGCGCTCCCGGCGGCCATGATGGGGGCATGGCGGGGCTGGAGGGTATGGAACAGCCGCGGGGAGACGCACATGCGGCCGCGGCGCGCTGGTCGCCGACCGTCGAGGACGAACACGCGCTGAAGGCGCTGGAGTTGTACGGCAACCCGACGGAGGCAGAGGTCCCCCTGCCGTCCCGCCCCGAGTCCGCGGCCACCGCCAGACGCCTCACCCAGGTCGTGGTCCTGCGCCACTGGGGACTCACCCCCAAGACCACGGAGGACGCCGTCCTGCTCGTCTCCGAACTGGTCGGCAACGCCGTACGCCACACCGGCGCCCGCGTCTTCGGGCTCCGGCTGCACCGGCGCCGCGGCTGGATCCGCGTCGAGGTCCGCGACCCCTCCCGGGGGCTGCCGTGCCTGATGCCGGTGCAGGAGATGGACGTCAGCGGCCGGGGCCTGTTCCTGGTCGACAAGCTGGCGGACCGCTGGGGCGTCGATCTGCTGCCCCGGGGGAAGACCACGTGGTTCGAGATGCGGGTCACCGACCGCTGAGGGCCGGGGCCGACTGTCTGCGCGGCGGCTCACCCGGCCGCCGATCGGGCGAATAGCCGGATTCCGGTTGCGGCGCACCTTAAATGGTGCAATGCACCGTCACCTCCTCAAGAGCACCCTCGTCGCGGGTGCCGCCCTCGCCGTCCTCGCCGCCTGTGGCACCCAGAGCGGGGAACGGACCTCCGAGTCGCGCGGCACCAAGGCCGCCGTGCCCGCCCCGCCCGAGAAGAAGCCCGTCGAGGGCCTGCCCGGCATGCCGCCCGTCCTCGACCCCGAGGACGTGTACGCGGCCGACCGCCCGAACAAGCTGTCCCCCGTGGTCAAGGACTTCCCGTCCCGGGTCTACGTCCCCAACACCGAGTCCGACACGGTCTCCGTCATCGACCCGAAGACGTACGAGATCATCGAGACGATCCCCGTGGGCCGGCAGCCCCAGCACGTCGTGCCCTCCTGGGACCTGAAGACGCTCTGGGTCAACAACAACCGCGGCCACACCCTCACCCCGATCGACCCGAAGACCGGCAAGGCGGGCAAGGAGGTCGAGGTCCACGACCCGTACAACCTCTACTTCACGCCCAACGGCAGATACGCCGTCGTCATGGCCTCCCTCGACCGGGAACTGGTCTTCCGCGACCCGCACACCATGGAGCGCAAGAAGACCGTCCCGGTCTCCTGCTACGGCGTCAACCACGCCGACTTCTCCCTCGACGGCCGCTACTTCATCGTCTCCTGCGAGTTCAGCGGCGAACTGCTCAAGGTCGACACCGAGAAGATGAAGGTCGTCGGGCAGCAGCGGCTGCCGTTCGAAGGCGCCATGCCGCAGGACGTGAAGGTCTCGCCCGACGGCAAGAAGTTCTACATCGCCGACATGATGGCCCATGGCATGTGGGTCCTGGACGGCGACACCTTCGCCGAGCCCACCCTGCTGCCCACCGGCAAGGGCTGCCACGGCCTGTACGTCAGCCGCGACTCCCGCGAGATGTACGTGTCCAACCGCGGCGAGGGCACGATCTCCGTCTTCGACTTCACCCAGGACAAGCTGACCAAGAAGTGGCAGCTGCCCGACGGCGGCAGCCCCGACATGGGCGGTGTCTCCGCCGACGGCAAGGTGCTGTGGCTGTCCGGCCGCTACGACGCCGAGGTGTACGCCATCGACACCCGCACCGGCACCCAGCTCGCCCGCATCCCCGTCGGCAGCGGCCCGCACGGCCTCGCGGTCTACCCCCAGCCCGGCCGCTACTCCCTCGGCCACACCGGCATCTTCCGGTGACGCCCATCCGCCGTCCACGCGGCAGCAGTTGACACGCCCCTGATCGGGTGAGGGTCCCCGGCCCGCCGCAGCGGAACCGCGATCGTGCTCCGCATGATCACTCTTCGTCTGCGGCGGCGCACCACCGCCGCCGCCCTCTGCCTCACGGCCGTCCTCACGACCACGGCCGCCGCGCCCGCCCAGGCGCCCGCCAAGCCCGCCGCCCCCGCGCCGGCCGCCTGTCCCGTCCAGTACGACGACGAGATCAAAGCCGCCGCCGACCGCCGCGTCGACGTCGGCCGCATCACCCCCGACCCGTCCTGGCGCACCACCTGCGGCACGCTCTACCGCGCCGACGGCCGCGCCCCGTCCGTCGTCTTCGAACAGGGCTTCCACCCCAAGGACGTCGTCAACGGCCAGTACGACCTGGAGAAGTACGTCCTGGTCAACCAGCCGTCCCCGTACGTGTCCACGACGTACGACCACGACCTCTACAAGAAGTGGAAGTCCGGCTACAACTACTACGTCGACGCCCCGGGCGGCATCGACGTCAACAAGACCATCGGCGACACCCACAAGTGGGCCGACCAGCAGGAGGTCGCCTTCCCCGGCGGCATCGCCCGGCAGTACATCATCGGCGTCTGCCCGGTGGACAAGCAGACCAAGACGGAGATCATGAGCGAGTGCGAGAGCAACCCGCACTACGAGCCGTGGCACTGAGCAGCACCTCCGAGCCCACGGGCCGGTAGCCGGCCGCCTGGAACGCCCGCAGCCCACGCGCGTTCCCGGCGGCCACCTGGGCCCACACCGCCGCCCCGTCGACCAGGTGCCGCGCCGACTCCACCAACCGCCGCCCCAGCCCCCGGTGCCGCGCCCCCTCGTCGACCTCCACCGCGACCTCCCACCGGCCGGCCGGCCCACGGCCGAGGACGAGCACCCCGCCGTCCGCCGTCCACACGCGCACGTCGTCACGCCGGCCCTGGGCGGAGAGCACCCGCGGATGGCGGGAGCCCTCGGTCTCCGTCAGCCGGAGCGGCGGCTCCCCGGGCAGCGCCGCGCCGGTCAGCAGCACGTCGACCGTGTCGGACGTACGCCCCGTCCGGTCCATGAGGGCCGTCAGGAAGCGGGCGTTCATCGTGGCCGCGAGCCGGTCGCAGTCCGTGCGGGCCAGCGTCCGGCGCACCCAGTCCGGATCCTCGTCGGTGAAGACCACCGAGTGCGCCGTGAAGGCGAGGACCCCCGCGTCCCGGGGCGAGGGCTGCGGCACGATCGTCGTACCACCGTCGGCCGGCGGGAAGACGCCCCGCGCCGCCGCGTCGAGAATGTCCCGCAGCGTGTCCGGCACCGGCCCGCTCCTTGAGTCTCCACCCGCTGGAGGGTCCAGACTCCCAGACATGACCGACGACGGCACCGGACTGCTCACCATCGGCGCACTGGCCCGGGCCACCGGCCTGACCGTACGCACCATCCGCTACTGGTCCGACGAGGGCGCCCTGCCCCCGGTGGCCCGGTCCGAGGGCGGATACCGGCTGTACGACGCCGCCTGCGTGGCCCGCCTGGAGCTGATCCGGACCCTGCGCGAGCTCGGCCTCGGGCTCGCGGACGTCCGCCGGGTGCTGGCCGGCGAGACGACGGTGGCGCAGGTGGCGGCCGCCCACGTGGTCGCCCTGGACGCGCAGATCCGGTCCCTGAAGGTGACGCGCGCCGTGCTGTCGACGGTCGCGAAGCGGGATTCCGACGCGGAGGAGATGACCCTGGTGAACAGACTGGCACGGCTGTCGGCGGCCGAGCGGCGGCGGATCCTGGAGGAGTTCGTGGACGAGGTGTTCCACGGGCTGGACACGGCGGACCCGGTGATCCGCGACCGCATGCGGAACACCGCCGCCGACCTGCCCGAGGAGCCCACGCCCGAGCAGGTGGACGCCTGGCTGGAGCTGGCCGAGATGCTCCAGGACCCGGACTTCCGGGCCGAGATGCGCAAGGTCGCCGAGTTCAACGCGGCGGACCACGGTCACGGCACGCCCCCCGGGGCGTCCCTGTGGTTCTCCCGCCGACTGGTGCAGCTGGGGGCCTCGGCCCGCGAGCGCGGCATCGCCCCCGACTCGCCGGAGGCGGCCGGGGTGCTGCGCGAGCTGCTGGGCGACGCCGACCCCGCGACCGTGCTCGACCGGCTGCGGTCGCACGCCACCGACCGGGTCGCCCGTTACCGCGAGTTGCTGGCCGTCGTGAAGGGGACCGGGCCCGAGGCGGCGTACCGCGAGGAGTTCGCCTGGGTGGTCGCCGCGCTGGAGGTGCGGGCGGGCAGTTAATCTGACCTGCGTCAGTACGACGTACAGCACGAGATGAGGGGCGGATCGGTGGCGGACATCGAGGAAGCACGCAAGCAGTTCGAGCGGATCGATACGGACGGTGACGGATACATCACCGCTGCCGAGTTCAAGACCGCCCTGGCCCGGTCGGGCGACTGGAACGTCACCGAGTCGGTCGCCGAGGTCGTCATCAAGACCCGCGACCTCGACGGCGACAAGCAGCTGAGCTTCGACGAGTTCTGGGCCTACCTGAACAAGTAGTCGCCCGACGCGCCCGCAGCTGAGCGAAGGGGCCCGGTCCCGCACGGACCGGGCCCCTCGTCACGCCCGGCGGGCCGTGCGCACACTCCACCGGCCCTCGTGCCGCTCCAGCGCCAGCGGCAGGTCGAAGCACTTGCCCAGCTGGTCGGCCGTGAGCACCTCGGCCACCGGGCCGCCCGCGAGCGGACGGCCCTCGCGCAGCAGCAGGGCGTGCGTGGTGTGCGCCGGCAACTCCTCCAGATGGTGCGTGACCAGGACCGTCGCCAGCCGCGGATGCTCCCGGCCCAGCTCCTCCAGCGCACCGAGCAACTGTTCCCGGCCCGGCAGGTCCAGGCCGGTCGCCGGCTCGTCCAGGAGCAGCAGCCGGGGTTCCGGCATCAGCGCCCGGGCGATCAGGGCCCGGCCGCGCTGCCCCTGGCTGAGCGTGGGCCAGCGCGCCGCACGGTGCCCGGCCAGGCCCAGCGTCGCCATCAGCCGCTCGGCCCGTTCGGCCTGCTCGGGCGTCGGCCGCCACCGGGGCAGCGGCTCCACCGAGTTGGTCAGGCCGGTCAGGACGACGTCCCGCACCCGCAGCGGCGACGCCAGCGGATGCCGCGGGTCGACGTGCCCCACGTGCGCCCGCAGCTCCCGCAGGTCGACCCGGCCCAGCCGGTGGCCCAGCACCTCCACGGTGCCCCGGGTGGGGTGGACCAGCGCGCCCAGCAGCCTCAGCAGCGTGGACTTGCCCGCGCCGTTGGCCCCCAGCAGCGCCCAGTGCTCCCCGGCCCGGACGGTCAGCGACACCTCCGCCAGGATCGGCCGGCCGTCGCGCACCACCTGCACGTCGTCGGCGCTCAGGACGACCGGCGTCACCGCAGGGCCCTGTTGACCGCGGACAGCACCGCCCGCACGGACGCGGCCAGGGCCGAGGCGTCCCGGCCCGCGCCCCAGCAGGACACGGAGCCGACCCGGCACTCGGCGAAGGCGTCCGTGTCCTCGTCCCCGCCCCGCTCGCAGAAGTCGAGGACCTCCACGGCGATCCCGGCCCCCGCCAGCGCGTCGACGAACGCGGAGACGGGGCCGCCGCCCGTGCCCTCGTAGTCGCCGGTGCGCTCGCCGGTCCGCAGGGTGCACACGAAGCGGTGCCCGCCGGTGGCCTCGTCCGGGTGCACGGACCAGGCGTCCAGCGCCACCTCCCCGTCGGCCGCCTCGTACGTGGCCCGGAACAGCGCGTACAGCTCCTTCGTCGTCATCTCCCGCCCGCTGTCGTCCGTCGCCCGCTGCACCACCTGGGAGAAGTCCGGCCGCATGCGCTCGGGGAGGTCCACGCCGTGGGCGGTGCGCAGCACATAGGCCGCGCCGCCCTTGCCCGACTGCGAGTTCACACGGATCACCGCCTCGTAGGAACGGCCCACGTCCGCCGGGTCGATCGGCAGGTACGGCACCGACCACGGCGCCTCGCGCTCCGGCACCCCCAGCTCCCGGGCCCGCTCGGCGTGCCGGGCCAGTCCCTTGCCGATGGCGTCCTGGTGGGTGCCCGAGAAGGCCGTGTGGACCAGGTCCCCGGCATAGGGGTGGCGCGGGTGCACCGGCAGCCGGTTGCACTGCTCGACCGTCTCCCGTACGGCGTCGAGGTCCCGGAAGTCGAGCATCGGGTCGACGCCCTGGGCGTACAGGTTCAGCGCGAGGGTCACCAGGTCGACGTTGCCGGTGCGCTCCCCGTTGCCGAACAGGCAGCCCTCGACGCGCTGGGCGCCGGCCAGCACGGCCAGTTCGGCGCAGGCGACGCCGGTGCCGCGGTCGTTGTGCGGGTGCACGGAGAGGATGACGCTGTCGCGGCGGGACAGATTCCGGTGGACGTACTCGATCTGGTCGGCGTAGACGTTCGGCGTCGCGATCTCCACCGTCGCGGGGAGGTTGTGGGTGACCGGCCGGTCCGGGCTCGCGTCCCACAGCGCGGTCAGCCCGTCGCACAGTTCGAGCACGAAGTCCGGCTCGGTCAGGTTGAAGGTCTCCGGGGAGAACTGGAACCGGACGCAGGAGGCCCGGTCCGCCCGGCGGGCCATGTGCTCGGCGGCCTCCCGCACGGTCCGCCACACCTCGGCCCGGTCCCGGCCCAGGACGACGTCGCGCCACACCGGCGAGGTCGCGATGTACAGATGGACGACGGCCCTCGGCAGGCCCTCGATCGCCTCGAAGGTGCGGTCGATCAGGTCCCGCCGGGCCGGGGTGAACACCACGGGGGTGACGTCGTCCGGTACGGCGCCACCGGTCGCCAGGTGCCGGACGAAGTCGAAGTCGGTGCGGCTGGCCGACGGGTAGCCGACCTCGATCTCCTTGAAGCCCATGCCGGTCAGCAGATCGAAGAAGCGGCGCTTGCGGGGCGTGTCCATCGGCTCGGCGAGGGCCTGGTTGCCGTCGCGCAGGTCGACGGGGGCCCAGAGGGGAGCGCGTTCGAGGCGGGCGGCGGGCCAGTCGCGGCCGGCGGCGGGGACGCGCACGCGTTCCTGGAAGGGGCGGTAGCGGTGGTACGGCATGGGGCCCGGACGCTGGGGGTTCCAGACCGGGGTGGGGGCGGGGGTGGGGGTCATCGTCGGCTGTCGCCTTCTGCTCGGTCGGACGCCGACCGGCAGCACGGCGTCCCGCGGCGGGGCGCCGGTCGCGTCAAACCCCGCCGCGGCAGCCGAGAAGAAGGAGACCGCGAAGCGTCATGCGCAGTACGCTAGTCACACCTCAGCTCCTCAGACAAGTTGAATCCCGCTGATCCTCAGACAGGTTGGTGACCCGCATGCCGCTCGGCGCCGTCCGCCCCAGCCCCTTGGTCGAGCAGGCCATCGCCCGGCTGCGCGAGCAGATCACGGGCGGCCACTGGCCGGTCGGCACGAAACTGCCCGGCGAGACGACCCTCGCGAAGGAGCTGGGGGTCGGCCGCTCCACCGTCCGCGAGGCGCTGCGCGCGCTCGCCGGTGCCGGGCTGGTGCGGCCCCGCCAGGGGGCCGGTGTCTTCGTCATCGCGACCGAGCCGGTCGAGGACTGGCCCGCCCGGCTGCGCCGGGCGGCCGTGAGCGACGTCTACGAGGTCCGCATGGCGGTGGAGGTGCACGCGGCCCGGCTGGCGGCGCGCCGGCGCACACCCGAGGACGTCACGGCCCTGTGGGCGGCACTCGAGACGCGCCGGGCCGCCACCCCCGCCGATGACGCCGGCTTCGTCGACGCGGACATCGCCTTCCACGCCGCCGTGGTCGCCGCCGCCCACAATCCCGTGCTCGCCGACCTGTTCACCGAGTTCGCGCCCGTCCTGCGCGAGGGCCTGATCGAGCTGCTGACCCTGACGGGCCTGCGCGCCCACGCCCCGGACACCGGCGACGCGGCCCACGAGGCGCTGGTCCGCGCGGTGGCGCGGGGGGACGCGGAGGGGGCGGCGGAGGTGCTGCGCGGAGAACTGGAGGACCCGTTCGCGCCCGCCACCGACCCGGAATAGCCCGTCCGCCCCTGAGGTTGCCCTCGTCACCAAGGCTCCGCGAGGCGCCGTCCACATCGAGAAGGGCGAGGCGAGGACATGAGGATCGGCATCATCGGCGCGGGCAACATCGGCGGCAACCTGACGCGGCGGCTCACCGCCCTCGGTCACGAGGTGTCCGTCGCCAACTCCCGCGGCCCGCACACGCTCACGGCCCTGGCCGAGGAGACGGGGGCCACGCCCGTGACGGTCGAGGAGGCGGCACGGGGAGCGGAGGTGGTCGTGGTGACCATCCCCCTGAAGGCGGTCCCGGACCTGCCGTCCGGTCTCTTCGCCGGGGCGGCGGACGGGGTCGCCGTCATCGACACCGGCAACTACTACCCCCGCCAGCGGGACGGCAGGATCGCCGCGATCGAGGACGAGGGCCTCACCGAGAGCCGCTGGACGGAACGGCGGCTCGGCCACCCGGTGATCAAGGCCTTCAACGGCACCTACGCCCAGGACATCCTGGACCGCCCGCTCCCGGCCGGCGACCCCGACCGCATGGCCCTCCCGGTGGCCGGCGACGACGAGGCGGCCAAGCGCACGGTACGCGGCCTGATCGACGAACTCGGCTTCGACACCGTCGACGCGGGCGGCATCGACGACTCCTGGCGCCAGCAGCCCGGCACCCCGGTCTACGGTCTGCGCGCCGGTGCGGACGCGGTCACGAAGGCCCTGGCCGAGGCGTCCCCGGAACGCCCGGCGGACTTCCGCGGATAGGCCACCGGGGCTCAGGCGTCCTCGGCCCACTTCCGCAGCGCCGCCCTGCTCTCGAAGGCGGCCACGTTCTTGTCCAGCGGGTCGTCGGTGTACTGGTGGAAGCGCCACTTGGCCTTGATGCGGGGCTTGCCCGCCGAGACGTAGTCCGCTATCCACAGCCCGTCGCCCGCGTAGGACGTCGTGTCGACGTTGAGCCAGAAGTCGCGGTTGCAGTAGAGCACCACCGGGTTGTCCGGCCGCAGGTCCTTCAGCTTCCGTATGAACAGGTCCTTCTCGGCGTTGCTCGCGCGCGTGCCGTTGCTGGTGGTCTCCCAGTCGACGGCGAGGATGTCGCCCGCCCGGTCCGGGGCCTTGCCGGCGAAGTACTGGGCCTGGGCGGTGAGGTTCCCGGGCCACAGGAAGTGGTAGAAGCCGACGACCAGTCCGGCGTCCCGCGCCCGCTTCGTCTGGGCGGCGAGCTTGGGGTTGACGTAGGAACGGCCCTCGGTCGCCTTGACGAAGACGAAGGAGAGGCCCTCGGTGCTGTAGGAGGAGGACTGGTACGCGCTCACGTCGATACCGCGCAGCATGGGGGGCTCCCTGAAGTGCTGGTGGGGGAGGGGGAGTTGGTGCCCACCACCATGGCACGGGCTGCTGTGGCCTGACGTGGAAATGTCAACTTCGGTGTCGCGCGGGACCGGTGCGGACGCGTGGTGGCTGAAACAGCCGTGTGAACGGATCTTTGACGGCATGTAAAAAGATCTTTCGGGCGGCGCTCGTTCCTTGAGTTCAGCCGCGTGCCGGGCATCTCGCACCGTCCGTGACCAGCGGCGAGTTCCCGCCCCGACGCGGATTGTCCAAAAATGGTTCTCGGGTCAATCAAAACCGGAGTGACGGTTGGCACTACCTGGACCCCGTGGTAGCGTCGAGTGTCGTTTGTGGCAAAGGATGAGCGTGGCTGCTACCGGGACGATGATTTCCGCCCGGCCCCGGCTGCGAATTCAGGTGTGCGCAACGATAAAGGCGAACGGGGAGCGCGTAACAAAGATGAGCCGACCAGCCGCGACGTCCGATTGTTTCTCGTCACGTGCCAGCGATCCGGCCTCCGTCATGTGTAACAGCCACCCACTGAGAAGCATCTGTCGATAAGCTCTTGCTGGGGCGATCCTCTTGATCGCGCTGGGGGCTGTTCTGTAGCGCCACTTCGAGTCGGCGCTCCGCATGACTGCAGAATTCCGTCAGATGGTCAGTAGCGTCAGTGCTGGGAGTGTGTTAGCGCTGTGGAAAAATCTTCCGCGAAAAGCAGTACACGCACCACCGAAAGCAGTTCGCCGTACTACCGCTGTCTGGGCATCGGGGTCGGGCCGGCCAATCTGAGTCTGGCGTCGCTGCTGCACGACCGACCCGGGGTCCCCAACCTCTTCCTCGACCAGAAGGACCAGTTCGGCTGGCACGACGGGCAGCAGATGCCCGGCGCATCGCTGCAGGTCTCGCTGCTGAAGGACCTCGTCCTGCTGTCCGACCCCACGAACGGGTTCTCGTTCCTGTCGTATCTGCACGAGCAGGGGAAGATCTACCACTTCATCAACGCACAGTACGACGCCGTGCCGCGCATGGAGTTCCGCAACTACCTGGAGTGGGCCAGCCGCCGCAACAAGAACGTCGTTTTCGGCGAGAAGGTCCTCGCCGTGGAATTCGACGACGACTTCGTCGTGCACACCAGCCGGCGGACCCTGCAGGCGGAGAACATCGTCGTCGGTGTCGGAACCAGCCCATGGGTTCCGAAAGCGGCTCAGGGGAAGCTCGGAGATACCCAGTTCCACGTCTCCGACTTCACCCTCGAAACACAGAACCTGGCCGGAAAGAGAGTCGCTGTCGTAGGCGGCGGCCAGTCCGGCGCCGAGGCGTTCCTGGATCTGATCCAGCGGCCACCGCGAGAGTTACCCAGGCGGGTGACGTGGATATCGCGACGGGGGAACTACTTTCCCATCGACGACTCCCCGTTCACCAACGAGTACTACGTCCCGAGTTACTCCGAGTACTTCTTCGGACTGGACCGGGTGACCCGGGACTCGCTCAACAGAAAAAACGTGCTGAGCAGCGACGGCATTTCCGGATCGACGCTGCGGGAGATCTACCAGCGCTGCTACGAACACCGGTTCATCCACGGTGCCGAGGACCTCGTGGCGCTGCTGCCGAACCGGGGAGTCACCGACGTGACCGGCAATCCGGCCGGCGGATGGACCATCAAGATGGCACACAATGACCGGCCCGAGGCCGTCGAGCACGTCGACGTGGACGTCATCGTGTGGGCCACCGGCTTCCGTCCCGCCCCGACGGACTTCCTGGAGCCGATCGCCGACCGCCTGGAGCGCGAGGGCGACGAGTACCACATCGACCAGGACTTCGCCGTCCGATGGGACGGACCCCCGAACCGCATGATCTTCATGCAGAACGCCGCACGCGGGCAGCGCGGCCTGGCCGACCCCAATCTGAGCCTCACCGCCTGGCGGAGCCGCCGCATCCTCGACCGGATCGTCGGCGTGGGCTCCGACGAGCAACTGCCGTCCTTCGTCGAATGGTCGGCCAAACCCTCGGGTGACGAGCCGGGCGGGCTCTGATGCCGCCCGGAGCCGACGTCGCCGTCGTCGGCGGAGGGATCGTCGGCTGCCTCATCGCCCGGCACATCACCGCCCGCGCACCCGGCACATCCGTCGTCGTCCTCGACCGCGACACCGTCGGAAGCGGGGCGAGCCGCCGCTCGGCCGGCCTGCACTGCCCCCGCGGAGCCACCGAGCGCGTACGGCGCATGGCCCGCTACAGCCAGGACTACTACGACAAACTCAGGGACCTCGACCCCGCGTTGCCGATCCATCCGGTCGCCCTGTCCGTCGTCGCGGCGGCGAGCGAGGCGAAGCTCCGCGAGACCTACCTCGACAGCGCTCGGCTGACACGGACCGACGGCCCGTCCGGCGGCCCGCCCGGCATCCGCCACCCGGAGCGGTCCAGGGTCTTCGCATGCGAGGGCGCCCACCACACCGACGTGTACGCCCTCGTTCAGGCCCTGGTGCGCGAGCTGCGCCACCTGGTGACCTTCCGCGAAGGCGTGGAGGTCGAGGCCGTCGACCCCGACGCCCCCGGCCCGGCCCGCGACGGCCGGCGCGTGGCGCTGCGGCTCGGCACCGGCGAGACACTGACGGCACGCCAGGTCGTCCTCGCCCCGGGGCCCTGGCTCCACGCACCCGCCTGGCGGGACCTCGTCGCCCCGCTCGGCGCCCGGATCAAGAAGATCATCGCCCTGCACATCGACCGTGCGCCGGCCACCGGCGATCGCGCCGTCGTCTTCCAGGACGAGGACGCCTTCCTGCTGCCCCTGAAGGACCGGGGCCACTGGCTGTTCAGCTACACCTGTCAGGAATGGGACGTCGACCCCGCGGCGACAGCGAGCGGACTGTCCCCCGACAACGCCGGCGAAGCACGGGAGAGCCTGCGCCGGTACGCACCGGAACTCGCCGAACGGGCCCTGTCCGCCCGGGTGTTCTGCGACGCCTACAGCAGCACCGGCGAACCGGAAGTACGAGCCCTCGACGCCGACGGGCGCGTCGTCTTCGCCGGCGCGGCGAGCGGATCCGGCTACCGCCTCGCCCCGGCCATCGCGTCGCAGGCCGCCGACCTGCTGGCGCTGCCCGACCCGCGGCCCCGCCCGGCACAGAACCGAAGGAGCCACCCGTGAAGATCAGCACCTACAGCGCGGACGAGTTACAGAAGTCCTACGGAATCGACGTCACGTCCCTCGACACCGGAGCCGCGGCACGGCTGGGCGTCGCCGCCGCCTGGGTCGACATCGAACCCGGCGCCCGGTCGGAGGCCCACCAGCACGACGAGACCGAGACCTGGGTGGTCGCCTCGGGCACCGGCGAACTGACCGTCGGCGTCGGGAAACACCCGGTGCGGGCGGGCACGGTCGTCCAGTTCGAGCCCTTCGAGACGCACTCCGTCGAGAACACCGGCGACACCCCGCTGGTGCTGCTCAGCCTGTACTGGCGCGATGCCGACCGGGCCGCGCACGCGGCGGGCGGGCCCGGCGACCGCCGCTTCGGGGCCCGCCCGCTGTTCGTGTTCTCCTCCGCGCCGACCCCCAACGGAGACCTCCACCTGGGCCATCTGTCCGGGCCGTTCTTCGGCGCGGACGTCTTCGTCCGCTACCAGCGCATGAACGGTGCCGACGCCTGGCATCTCACCGGCAGCGACGACTACCAGAACTACGTCGTGGCCGCCGCTCGCCGGGAGGGACGCGAGCCGGCGGAGACCGCCGCCCACTACAGTGCCGAGATCCTCGCCACGCTGCGGCTGATGGACATCGATGTCCACCAGTACACGGCGACCAGCCGGGACGACGCCTACCCGGACGCCCTGCGGGCGTTCTTCTCCCGCCTCACGGACTCCGGCACGGTCGCCCCCCGCGCGGGCGCCGCCCTCTTCGACGCCGTGACCGGCACGTATCTGTTCGAGTCCGGCGTCACCGGGCGCTGCCCCACCTGCCAGGCGGAAACCGGCGGGAACGTCTGCGAGGCCTGCCTGGAACCCAACGTCTGCACCGACCTCGTCGACCCGCGTTCCACCGCCTCCGACGCCCCGCCCCGCGAAGGCACCGTCACCCGCTACACCCTGCCGCTGCACCGGCTGGCCGAGGACATCGCCGCCCACCACCGACTGGGCCGGGTGCCGGCCCCGGTGAAGGAACTGGCCGAACGGCTCCTCCGCCGCGAGCACCTCGACATCCCCGTCACCCACCCCGCCACCTGGGGCGTGCGGCCCGCCGGCACGGAGGCGGAGGGCCAGGTCATCTGGTCGTGGCTGGACTACGCCTACAGCATCCTCCACGGCATCGAGTCGCTCGGCCGCGGCCTCGGCCGGTCCTGGCGGGCGGACGCACCCGAGCAGGACTGGAAGATCGTCCACTTCCTGGGCTCGGACGGCAGCTTCTTCCACCCGATGTTCGTCCCCGCGCTCTACCGGATCGCCCATCCGGACTGGACCCCGGACATCGACTACCACATCAACGAGTTCTACCTGCTCGACAACAGCAAGTTCTCCACCAGCCGCCGCCACGTCATCTGGGGCAAGGACGTCCTGAGCCCCCGCACGGTCGACTCCATACGCTTCTACCTGGCGCTCACCCGTCCCGAAGGCCGCCGCACCAACTTCGAGCACGACGCGTACGAGACGTACGTGCGGCAGACCCTCATCGGGTCCTGGCAGGGCTGGCTGAACGGACTCGGCGACCGCATCGAGAAGCGCTACGGCGGCGCCGCCCCGGACGCCGGCACCTGGACGCCCGAGCACACCGCCTTCCTGGCCCGCCTGGACACGCGGCTCAGGCTCCTGACCGGCAGTCTCGGACCCGACGGGTTCTCCCTCAACCAGGCGGCCGAGACCCTGAACGGCATCGTCGAGGACGTCACCTCCTTCGCCCGGCTCCAGGCCCCCGCCGCGGACGTCGACAGCTGCAAGGACGAGGCCCGGACCGCCATCGCCCTCGAACTCGCCGCCGCCCGCCTGCTCGCCGCCTGCGCCGCCCCCGTCATGCCGCGGTTCGCGGCGCGCCTCGCCGCCGCCCTCGGCGGGCCCCCGCCCACCGAATGGCCCCGCACCGTCACCCTGGTGCCCGCCGGGACCCCGATCGACCTGACCCGGCAGGAGTTCTTCGCCACCCCGGGGACCCCGGAGCAGAACCCCGCGCCCCAGGCCGAAGCCGCTCCGCAGCCCGGGCCCGAGGGCACCGGCCCGCTGCTGCTTCCCTGGCTGAGCGACCTGGTCCGCCACACCCTGCGGCTGCCGTCCGACGCGCCCGTGCGGGACAGCACGCTCGTCCAGATGGGCATGGAATCGCTGCAGGTCATCGCCCTGCAGTACCAGATCACCGAGCAGGTCGGCGCCGACGTGTCCATCGAGGACCTGCTCGGCGACAAGAGCGTCGCCGAACTGGCCGCCCTCATCGCCGACGGCGCGGAGCCCGACGCCCTCGCCGCCCACCTGGAGGTGACGGCATGAGCCACGTACAGGTGCTCCGCGAGATCGAGGCGCGCGGCCTCACCCTCACCGCCGCCGGCGCCGACCTCAAACTGCAGGGCCCGCGCGACCGCATGGACGCCGAACTCCTCGGCCGCATCAGGGAACACAAGGCCGCGCTGATCGCCCACCTCGACGCGCCCGAGGGCTTCCCGCTGACCGGCCTGCAGCAGAGCTACCTCGTCGGCCGCGGCGAGCACGTGGAGATCGGCAACGTGGCCAGCCACGTCTACCACGAGATCGAGGGCGCCTGGGATCTCGACCGGCTGGAGAGCGCCCTGGCCGCGGTCGTCGCCCGCCACGGAGCCCTGCGCACCCGCTTCACCGCCGACGGCAGGCAGGTGCGGGAGGACTCCGTCGAGGTGCGCATCGGGCGCTTCGACCTGCGCGGCCGGAGCGAGGAGGCGCAGCGGGAGCACCGGCTCGCCCTGCGCGAGCAGCGCTCGCACCGCGTCCTCCCCGCCGACCGGGCGCCGCTGCTGGCTGCGGACGTCACGATCCTGGCCGACGACCGCATGGTCCTGCACGTCGACCACGACGGCTTGGTCATGGACGCCACCAGCATGTTCCTGTTCTTCCGCGACTGGTGGTCCGCCTACCGCGCGTCCGAAACCCCCGGCACCGAGGCCCCCGGCACCGAGACACCGGAGAGCGAAGAGGCCTCGTTCGAGGCGTACGTCGCCGCCCTGGAGGCCGCCCGCACCCGCGCCCCGGCCCGGCGCTCCCGCGCCCACTGGCTGGAGCGGCTCGACGATCTCGCCCCGCGCCCCGCCCTGCCGATGCGCAAGAGCCCGTCGTCGATCGACGAACCCCGGTTCACCGCGCGCTTCGCACGGCTGGCCGAAGCGCCGTGGGCCGCACTCAAGGCCCGCGCCGCGGACGCCGGACTCACCCCGTCCGCCGTGCTGTTCGCGGTCTACGCCGACACGCTCGCCGCCTGGGGCGCCGGATCGCGCTTCACGATCAACACCACGGTGGCCAACCGCCCGCCGATCCACCCGCGCATCTTCGACGCGGTCGGCAACTTCTGCGAGACCATGCTCGTCGAGGTCGACGTCGACCGCGGCACCACGTTCGCCGAGCGGGCCCGCGCCCTGCAGAGCCGGCTCCGCCAGGGCCTGGACAACCGGCACTTCACCGGCATCGAGGTGATGCGGGAGCTCGCCCGGCGCGGGGGCGACACCGCCCAGAGCCGGATGCCGTACACCTTCAACAGCGCCCTGGGGTACGTGCACGCCGACGTCGACGGCTCGACGCTGGAACTGTTCGGCCCGGAGGTGTACACCTCCAGCCAGACCCCGCAGGTCTGGCTGGACGTCTCCGCGTTCGAACAACACGGCGGCGTGGTGGTCCAGTTCGACAGCGTGGACGAACTCTTCCCCGAGGGACTGATCGAGGACCTGGTCGCCGGGTACCAGCGGCTCCTCGAAGCCCTCGGCACGGACGGAGCCTGGCAGGCGACGACGTTCGACCTGCTCCCCGAAGCGCAGCGCCGCCGGCGCCGGGCCGCCAACGACACGGCGGCCCCGCGGCCCGCCCCCGGCATGCTGACGGACGCCTTCCTGGCCCACGTCGAAGCGGCGCCCGACGCACCGGCTGTGATGACCAGCGCGGGAACCCTGAGCTACGCGGACCTCTACGGGCACGCCGCGCACGCCGCCGCCTGGCTGCGCGAGCGCGACGCGGCCCCCGACGAACTGGTCGGCCTCGTCATGAACCGGGGGCCCGAGCAGATCATCGGCATCCTCGCCACCCTGCTCGCCGGCGCCGCCTACCTGCCCGTCGACGCCGCACTGCCCGCGGAACGCCGCGCCTACATGCTGGCCGACGGCCGGGTGCGCCATGTCCTGACCAACGCCGACGGCATCACCGGCGAGCAGGACGGCCACGACGTCCTCACCCTCGACGCGACGCGGCCCCTGCCGCCCGGCACGCCGCCCGACCCGCGCCCGGTCCCCGGGGCGGACGACGACGACCATCTCGCGTACGTCCTCTACACCTCGGGCACGACGGGCGAGCCCAAGGGCGTCATGGTCAGCCGCGCCTCCGTCGCCAACGTCGTCGCCGACTGCACCGCCCGCTTCCACGTCGGGCCCGCGGACAGACTGTTCGGCATCAGCGCCTTCAACTTCGACCTGTCCGTCTACGACGTCTTCGGCGCCCTGTGCACAGGAGCCGCCGTGGTCCTGCCCGACGCCGACAAGGCGGCCGACCCCGCGCACTGGCTGCGGCGGTGCGACGAGACCGGCGTGACCGTCTGGAACTCCGTCCCCGCCATCGTGTCCCTGCTCCACGACGAGGCCGTGGCCGAGGGCCCCGACGGATCCGGGGCACTGGCCGCGCTGCGCCTGGTGATGATGAGCGGCGACCGCATTCCCCCCGCGCTCCCCGCCGCCCTGCGCGGGCTCAAGCCCGACCTGGAGGTCGTCTCGCTCGGGGGACCGACGGAGACCACCATCTGGAACATCCTGCACCCGGTCGGCAAGGAGGAGGACGGTTCGCACAGCATCCCCTACGGCCGGCCCAACGCGAACAACCGGACCTACGTCCTGGACGAGTACCGCTGTGACGTGCCCGACTGGGTGACCGGTGAGATCTGGGCCGCGGGCACCGGCCTCGCCCGGGGCTACTGGGGCGACGAGGCGCGGACGGCGGAGCGCTTCGTCCACGACCCCGTGCGGGGCGAACGGCTCTACCGGACCGGCGACCTGGGCCGCTACCTGCCCAGCGGCGAGATCGACATCCTCGGCCGGAGCGATTTCCAGATCAAGGTGAACGGCTACCGCGTCGAGGCCGGAGAGGTCGAGACGAGGCTGACCGCCCTGGACGGCGTGGCACGAGCGGTCGTCGTACGGCAGGACGGGGAGCACGGCAGCCGGCTCGTCGCCCACCTCGTACCGGCCTCGGAAGACCGCCCGGGGGCCGAGACGATCCGTGAGGCACTGCGCCGCCACCTGCCGCCCTACATGGTCCCCGCCGCCGTCCACTGGCACGACAGCCTGCCGCTGACGAGGAACGGCAAGGTGGACCGGGCCCGGCTGGTGGCCGTCGCCGGCGCCGCCGAACCCTCCGCCGCCGGCGCCGCGCCCGACACGGAGCTGGAACGCGAGGTCGCCGCCCTGTGGACGAGGGTGCTCCGGATCGCGGACGTGGACCTGGACGTCACCCGCACCCTGTACGACCTCGGCGGCGACTCCCTCGCGGCCGCGCGCATCCTCACCGACGTCCGCAAGCGGTTCGGTCTGACGATCACGCTGGACCGGCTGCCCGAGGTCGACACCGTACGGGCCATGGCGGGCCGGATCGGCGCGTGGCTGACCGAGCGGGAGGGGAACGCGACATGACCGGACCGTCGGTGATCAACCACATCGTCGCCCGTCCCCCCGCCCCCGGACACCGGATCTCCTTCGTCCGGCTCGGCGGCACCGAGACCCTGGAACTCACCGAGCTGTACGAACGCGCCGGGCGGCTCGCGCTGTCCCTGCGCGACCTCGGCCTCGCCCGCGGCGACCGGGTCGGCATCCTCGCCGCCAACTGCCTCGAATGGGTGCTGCTCGATCTCGCCGCCCTGCGGCTCGGTGTCCTGACCGTCGGATTCGACCCAGCCAAGTTCGCCACCCCCGAGCCCGCCCTCCTGGACCGCTACCGGCTCCGGCTGCTGTTCACCGACAGAACCGGCGTGATGGCGCCGGACGCCCCCGGCATCAGGCCTCTCGGCGACGTCGTGCGCATGGCGGCCGACCAGGAGGCGGACCCCGCACGGGAGTTGCCGCCGGTGGTCTACGGGCCCGAGGACGCGACCTCGCTCAAGCTCACCTCCGGCAGCACCGGCGAGCCCAAGTCCCTCACGGCGAGCGTCGGAAGCATCGACAGCGACCTGCTCGCCGTGCAGGAGATGTTCGCGCACGGGCCCGACGACGACCTCTTCGTCTTCCTCCCGCTGTCGGTGCTCCAGCAGCGCTACTGGACGTACTCCGCGCTCCGGTTCGGCCATGACGTCACCATCAGCACCTACGAGGCCGCCTTCCCCGCCCTGCGGCAGACCCGGCCGACGGTGGTCATGGGCGTGCCGGGCTTCTTCGAGACCGCCAAGAAGCACATCGAAGCGCAGGCGGGCCGCGCGGAGCCCGGGTCCGGCGAACCGGAGCGGGCCGCCGCCCGGAGACTGTTCGGGAACCGCGTCCGCTACCTGTGGACGGGCTCGGCCCCGGCGGGCACCGGCACGCTGAGGTTCTTCCGTCGCCTCGGGCTGCCGATCTTCGAGGGCTACGGCCTCAACGAGACCTGCATCGTGGCGAAGAACCACCCGGGCGCCCACCGCGAGGGCAGCGTCGGGCGCGTCCTGCCGGGCAAGCAGGTGCTCCTGGACGCCGACGGCGTGATCCACGTCCGCAGCGAGCACCCGGTGTGCCGGGGCTACGAGCAGGCACCCCCGGGCGTGTCGGACAGCGTCTTCACGGCGGACGGGATCGTGCGGACCAACGACATCGGCCACCTCGACGAGGACGGCTTCCTCTACATCCGCGGCCGCGCCGACGACGTCATCGTGCTGGACAACGGCCGGAAGATCGCCGTGCGGCCGCTGGAGGAGCACATGCGGACCCACCCGGCCATTGAGGAGTGCGTGGTGTTCTGCCCCGACCAGACGCACCTCGTGGCCGTGGTCTCACCGGCCGGCGACACCGTCGGAGCGGAGAAGGAGCAGGCCATCGCGGAGCAACTGGCGCACACCAACGCGGCGTTCGGCGCGGACGAGCAGATCCGCAAGGTCGTGGTGGCGCGCGGCCGGTTCACCGTCGAGAACGGCTTGCTGACCTCACAACTCAAACCCAGACGAGGCCGGATCCTCGACACCTACCGTTCGGCGATCCACGACACCCGGGGAAGTGTCCATGCAGTCTGAGACCGATTCCAAGATCGAGACCGTGGCCAGGACGAACCTGGCCCGGGTGCTGGAAACCGACGTCGCGCCCGAGGACCTCGACCTCGACACCGACCTCGCCGACGGCTACGGGCTGACCTCCCTCAACAAGGTTCTGTTCCTGATGTCGGCCTGCGACGAGGCCGGGGTGAGCCTGGCGAGCTTCACCGAACCCGACGTCGCCGGCATGACCACACTGCGCGACGTGACCGAGGCGCTGACGCGCCACACCGGAGAGGTGGCCTGACATGACCTGGGCACAGACCGCGAGGACGGTCCTGGAGAACGAGCACGTCCTGCTCCGCCCGATCGTCCCCGAGGACCGCGAGGCGCTGCGCGAGCCGGCCATGAGCCCGGAGATCTGGCGCTACTTCGTGATGCTGATCGAGACCGACGCGGATTTCGACGCGTTCTTCGACGCGGCCCTCGCCGACCAGGACGCCGGCCGGCGGGTCGTCCACCACATCATCGACAAGCCGACCGGCCGTACGGCGGGCAGCATGAGCTTCTGCAACATGGCCGAGGCGGACGGCCGGCTGGAGATCGGCTGGTCCTGGCTCGGCACGAAGTTCCAGGGGCAGGGCATCAACCGCTGGGCGAAGTTCCTCATGCTGGAGCAGGCCTTCGAAAAACTCGGCGCCGAGCGGGTCGAGTTCAAGACGGACGTCCTCAACGAACAGGCCCGCCGCGGCCTGCTCAACATCGGCGCCACCGAGGAGGGGACGCTCCGCAGCTTCAACCCGATGCCCGGCGGGCGTCGCCGTGACGCCATCTACTACAGCGTCCTGCGGGGGGAGTGGCCCGGGGTCCGGGAGCAACTCCTGACCCGGGCCAAGGTCCGCCGGCCGGAGTCGGCATGATCCGCACGGAGCCCGGGGCCGGGCCGGAAACCGTGACGGAGCCCGGGGCCGGGCCGGAAAGCGGGACGGAGCTGAAGGTTCCGTTCGTCCGGATCCACGGCGACCCCTACACCTGTGGACACCGGCACGGCGCGGAACTGGGCGAGCGGCTGCGCGACTTCGTCGGTGACGGCCTGGCCCGGCTCGCCCGGATCATGCCGGACCCCGTCTCGATGCGGTCGCTGCGGGACACGCTGGCCGCCCACCGCGCGGAGATCGAGTCCCAGACGCCACGGCTGGCCGAGGAGATACGCGGCCTCGCGGCGGGGGCCGGACTGACCGAGGACGAGGCCCTGCTGCTGCAACTGCGGCGCGAGATCATGGGGTACCGGCGGATCCCGGTGGCGGGGGACTGCACGACCTACGCCCGGGCCGGGGACGGTCCGCCCGTGCTGGCGCAGACCGTCGACCTCAACGGCGATCTCGACGACCAGATCAGCGTCCTGCACGTCGCGCCCACCGGATCGCCCCGCCAGGCCCTCGTGCTGAGCTTCGGCGGCCTGCTCGGCTACCTCGGCGTCAACAGCGACGGGCTCGCCGTGGGGCTCAACCTCGTGCTGGGCGGCGCCTGGCGCCCCGGCCTGCCGCCCTACCTGGCCATCCGCCACGTGCTGGACACCGCTTCCGGCGTCGACGAGGCGGTGGAGATCCTGCGGGGCCTGAGACTGACCAGCTCACGCACCCTCGTCCTGTGCGACAGCAGGAAGACGGCGTGGCTGGAGTTCCTCGGGGACGACCTGCGGATCACCGAGGCCGACGTCACCACGCACACGAACCACTTCCTGCACCCGGACTTCGCCCCGCACGACGAACTCAACGTCTTCGCGAGGAACTTCTCCCGGCAGCGGCTGGACACCTGCCGCGGGGCACTGGCGGAACTGCCGTCCGACGCGGGCGTCGAGGACCACTTCGCGGTGCTCTCGGCGCCGCCCATCCGGGTCGAGGGAAACGGCGACATCCGGCGCGAACGGACGGTCGCGGCGGTCGTGCTGCGTCCCGGCCCCGGCGAACTCCACGTGCGGCCGGGCGATCCGGCACGCTCCCGCACCCACACCTTCCGGCTGCCCGGATCCGCGGAAGGGAGGGCGGCATGACCGCTCCCGAGCGCCCCTCCGACTGGTTCGTGACCGGCGGATCCGGTGGATCCGGCGCACCCGACGCGCCCCGCGTGTACTGCTTCGCCCACGCCGGCGGAGACCCCCGATCGTTCCTGGCCTGGGGGACCGAACTGGGTGACGAGGCGCAGCTCGTCGCCGTGTGCCCGCCCGGACGCGGCCACCGGGCGGCCGAGCCGCGCCCCACCCTGGAGGAGTTCGCCGAGGGCGCCGCGGCGGCCGTCCACGCCCGGGAGTCGGACACCGGCGGCGCCCGCCCCGTCTATCTCTTCGGACACAGCCTCGGCGGCCTGGTCGCCTTCGAGACCGCCCGCAGGCTGCGTGACCTGCCGGGCCTGCGCCACCTGTTCGTGTCCGGGATCTCCGCCCCCGCCCTCGCGCCCTCGCGGCGGGTGCTGGAGCTCGCCGCCCTGGACGGCAGGGAGTTCGCCGAGCAACTGCGCTTCTTCGACGGGTTCCCCCCGGAGATCATGGAGCACGAGGACGTCCTCGACCTCCTGCTCCCCGGCGTGATCGCGGACTTCCGGATGGCCGCCGGGTACCGCTACCGCCCGGCCGCTCCGCTGAACGTGAGCGTCTCCGTCATCGGCGGCCGCGACGACGCCTACCTGCACGCCGACAAGATGCGGAAGTGGACCGACGAGTGCCGCACCCCGCCCGCGCTCCACTGGGTCGACGGCGGCCACTTCTACTTCCGCGACAAGAGCCCCAAGGCCGTCACCGACCTGCTGCTCGACGCCGTGCGGGCCGACCGGCACATCGAAGTGATCTAGCGAAGCCACCTGGAGGAGAAGCGGTGCAGCTCGACCCGCAGGACCAGTACCGCAGAGCCGTCGCCTTCGCCCGGCTGCACGAGGGCGAGCGGGCCTTCGTCATGGCGAACGCCTGGGACGCCGGGAGCGCCCTGCTGCTGGGGCAGCTCGGTTTCCCGGCGCTCGGGACGACCAGCGCCGGCCTCGCCTTCTGTCTCGGCCGGGCGGACGGCGCGAACCTGGTGCGGCGCGACGAGGCGCTGGCCAACGCGCGGTCGATCGTGGCCGCCACCGCGCTGCCGGTCAGCGGCGACCTGGAGAGCTGCTACGCGGACTGTGCCGAGGAGGTGGCGCGGACCGTCCGGCTCGCCGCCGAAGCCGGGCTGGTGGGCGCCTCCATCGAGGACGCGACCGGCGACCCGGGCGACCCGGTCCGCCCCCTGCGCGAGGCCGCCGACCGGGTCGCCGCAGCCGTCGACGCGGCCAGGGCGCTGCCGTTCCCGTTCACGCTGACCGCGCGGGCGGAGAACCACCTCCACGGGCGGGACGACCTCAAGGACACCATCGCGCGGCTCCAGGCCTACGAGGAGGCGGGCGCGGACGTCCTGTACGCCCCCGCCCTGCCCGACGCCGACGCGATCCGTGCCGTCCGCGCGGCGGTGGGCAAGCCGCTGAACGTCCTCGCGGGCGGGCGCCCGCCGCTCTCGGTGGACGAACTGTCCGCCTGCGGCGCCACCCGGATCAGCGTCGGCTCGGCCTTCGCGCGGGCCGCGCTCGGCGGATTCCTCCAGGCGGCGCGCGAGGTCCGCGACCGGGGGACGTTCTCGTTCACCGGGCAGGCCCCCGCGCACCGCGAGATCAACCACCTGATGGCGGCCCGGCCGCCGGTCTGACCCCCGGACGAGCACCCGGGCCCCGGAGCGCGAAACCCCCCGGACAAGGAAGCGGAGAAGGTCATGGGCAAGTCCGAAGTCCGCCTGCACGGCCCCCGGTACACGCTCGGCGAGACCGAGGTGCACCACACCGAGATCGCCAACCTGCTGGACCGGGCGGCGGAGTTCCGCATGCCGCCGACGCCCGAACTGTGGGGCTGGGGGCACGTACGCCGCACCGAGCGGAGCCTGGAGGCCATGGCGGCCGACAGCGCCACGGCCACGCTGCGGGCGGCGGGCGCCGACCCGTCCTCGGTCGAAGCGGTCGTGCTGTGCTCCACCCGGATACCGGGCCCCTCGGAGGTCCACGGCCGGTTCATGGAGACCTTCCTCACCGGAGCCGGCCTCGGCGACATACCGTTCTACGGCCAGAACCTGAACCGCTGCGTCAACCTCCTGGCGGCGATCGACACGGCCACCGCCTTCGTCGCCGCGGGGCGGTACCGCAGGGTGCTGGTCGTCACGACCGACAGCGCGGCGCGCGAGTCGGACCGCATGGTCAGCTACGCCCTGTTCAGCGACGCGGCGGCCGGCTGCCTGATCGTGGCCGACGGCGAGAGCGACACCCTGGCCGACGGCGGCTACGAGGTCCTCGGCTGCGCGACCGCACAGGACAGGCGGACCCTCGACCACTCCAACGAGATCAGCGCCGACCTCGCCCGCACGGTCAACGACCGCCTCCTCACGCCGCTGGGCGGCAAGCTCGGCGATGTCGCCGGCCTGATGCACGCCAACATCTTCAAGCCCGTGGTCGTGATGAAGGAGCGCCAGGCCGGGTTCACGGCCGAGCAGCTCCACACCGACAACATCGCCCGCGTCGGGCACTGCTTCGCCGCCGACCCGCTCATCAACCTCGTCGACCGGGCCGCCCTGGGCGAGATCGAGCCCGGCCGTCTCTACATGCTCGCGGCCGGTGTCCCCGGGCAGCGCATCGGTGTCCTGCTGCGGAGCGCCGAGCGCGGATGACCGGCCGAGCGGCCCGAGGAACGCGAGAGTCCCGAGGAGAGGGAGCCCTGGAATGACCACCGCACAGAATCCGCGCGCATGGCGCCGCGAACGGACCTTCGTGCCCTTCCGCCTGCCCGACACCATCGCCGCCCTACCACGCCGCCCGTTCGAGTTCAGCCCGGCGGGCCGCGACGCGGCCGCGGCGGCGTCCCTGGAACCCCGGGCCCTGTTCCACCGGCTCCTGCGCGACCAGGAGTCCGAGGCGTCCTTGCTGCTCTCGCGGCGGATCCTGCACGCCTTCCTCCCGTCCGAGGGAGAGCACCCCGAGGACGGGCCGTACGCGGCGGCCGAGCCCGAAGCCGCGGCGGCGATCATCGCCGCCCAGGTCGCCGAGGTGCGCGCCGAGCTGGCCGGGACGGCCGACGCGCTCGGTCGTCCCGACCCCGAGCCCCGGGAGGCCGTCGTCCGGCAGCGCGCCCCCCTGGCGCTGCTGGGAGGCTGCTGGCTCGACCACGTCTCGCAGCCCGCCACCCAGCCGTCCGTCATCGTCAACCGGCTCTTCACCCACCACCTGACCCTGCGCGGACCGGGCAACGGCAAGCGCGGCCTGGCCCACCTGCGGCGGCAGGCGCTGGAGACGGAGGGCGTCCACCTGCCGTCGATCGCCGCCGTCGACTTCCTCGACAAGGCGCGGGCCCGCCCCCTGACCGCGCTGCACGGCTGCTTCTACCTCGCGCTCTCCCGGCTGCCCGCCAACTTCCTGCCCGAAGTCGTCGGTGTGCACTACGCCTTCTTCGCGCTCGGCACCGACGACCTGCTGACCGGTACCGCGCCGCCGCTGTCCGAGCAGCGGCTGCGGGAGGCACTCGTCGCGTACCTGGCCCTGGCCGGCCCGGACGAACGGCGACGGCTGCGCGCCGCCGTGCGGCTGACGCTGGACCTGGAGCGGGAGCACACCGCGATGCTCACCGAGCTGGCCTCCTTCCGCGCGGGTCTGAGCGTGGAGGCGAAGGTCGCCGAGATCATCGCCCGGCACGCTCCCCTGGCCGGAACCCAGCACGGCGGCGTCCGCGTCGGCGACCGTCTGCTCTCGGACATCTTCGGCGCCTCCGGGCCCGCCCGGGGCGAGGCCACGGCGCCCGGACTCGCCGCCTTCCTCACCGAGTTCCGCGACTCCCGGTACCTGCGCCCCACCGGATCGGGAGACGGCGGCTGCCGGTTCACCGACGCCATGAGGTTCGGCGGGCCGATGTTCGGGATCTTCGACGAACGGGAGGCGGCCACCTTCCGCGCCTGGGCGACGCGCGTCCACGCCGGGGAGCGCCCCGAGATCGAGATCCCGCCCGACACGGTGGGGGACGAGCAGGCCGCACGCTGGAGCACCGCCCTCGCGCGCAGCGCCCCCGCCGACGTCGTCGTGGCCGAGGCCGACCCCCGCGACCACCGCGCGTTGTTCCACCGGCTGGTCAACATCGAGAACTTCCCCAACACCCTGCCCCTGGCGGCCGAACGGGCCGAGCAGTGCTTCCAGGACGCGGAGATCCTCTTCGTCCACGGCAGCGGAGGCAGGTACACCGACGCCACCTGGTTCGACTACAGCCCGCAGGCGCTGTACGAGCGGGCCGAGCGGATCTACTGGGAGAAGCTCGTCGAGCCCTACCGGCCGCTGGAGGAGATACCCGACCGGGACGAGGTGCTCTTCCGGCAGAGCACCTACTACCTCACGTACCTCATCGACGGCGCCTGGCTGCACCGGCTGGCCACCCTCGGCCACGACGAACGCGAGAGCGACGGCATGCTCTTCTCGATCTACGCGGACGAGATGGGCAACGGAGACCTGCGCAAGAACCACATCACCCTGACCCACCGGGTCCTGGCCAGCGCCGGCATCGAGCTGCCGCACATCCGCGACGAGGCGTTCATGGAGCAGGACGAACTCCCCGACGACCTCTACGGGTTCGCGCTCCAGCAGCTGTGCATGTGCCTGTTCCCCGACCGCTTCTACAACGAGATCCTCGGCTACAACCTCGCCATCGAGATGTTCGGTTCCGGCGAGATGCGGCTGCACGAGATCCAGAAGCTGCGTCACCACGGCATCGACACCTGTTACGAACAGGCCCACCTGACCATCGACAACTTCTCCGCCGGGCACGCCAAGCAGGCCGCCGACATCATCGTCTCCCACCTCGACGGCGTCCGGCGCACCCTCGGCGAGGCGGCCGTGGCGGCGGAGTGGCGCCGGGTCTGGCGGGGCTACGCGTCGTTCGCGTACTTCCTCGAACAGCCGATGCTGAAGGAGATCGCCGCCGCGCCGGACACCGCGTCCCCGGCACCCCCGCCCCCGGGCGACGACACGGTCTCCGAGCTGGTCATCTGATCGTGACGCGGACCCCCATGACCGCCCCCGGCCCCGGAAGGCACCCCCGATGACCGGCACTGGCACGCAACCAGGAGAACACGCAGACATGCCCGAATCCGCATCCCCGTCCGGCCGTCCCGACGACAGGGCCGAGGCGTTCATCCTGACCGGCTCCTTCCCCGTGATCCGCCGCAACCCGCTGTACCTGACCGAGCTCTCCCGGCGCGGCCTCAAGGTCCTCGTCATCACGGCGGACTCCTACCGGGAACAGGCGGCCGAGGCGATGGCCGACACGTCGAACCCCGCCTCCCAGATCACCGACATCGCCTATGTCACCGGCGACTTCACCGTTCAGGGCGCCTTCGTCGCCGGCGCGGTCGCCCGCACCGCGGCCTGGCGCGACACCTACCGGATCGTGGGCGCGTACGCCGTCGGCGACTACCTCGCCGAGCCGACCGGTCTGCTCGCCGACGGCCTCGGCGTGCGTTCCCCCGGTCTGCGGGCCAGCCGCGCGAGCCGCGCCAAGTTCCTCCAGCGGTGGTACTCACCCGAGCTCAGCCCCGCCTCGCTGACCATCCCGGCCGGGGAGCGCGACACCGCCGACCTGGGCGCGGTGCGGTACCCGGCCGTGGTCAAACCCGCCTCGCGGGCCTCCAGCTCCGGAGTCACGACCGTCACCGGCCCGGGGGAGCTGCGCCGGCAGCTCGCCGGCTACCCGGACCACGAGGTCATCCTCGTCGAACAGAAGGTCATCGGCCCGGAGTTCTCCGTCGAGAGCCTCGTCCAGGACGGCCGGGTGATCTTCGCGTCGGTCACCGGCAAGGACACCACGGACAGCCACGACCGCACCTTCGTCGAACTCGCCCACAGCGTCCCCAGCCCCCGCGACGACCTGCGCGAGACCCTGCTGGACGCCAACCGGCGGCTGCTGGAAGGGCTGGCGTTCCAGGACGGGATCACCCACGCGGAGTGGCGGGTCGGCGAGGACGGCAGCCCCCGCCTGATGGAGGTGGCCGCCCGCACCCCCGGCGACGGCATCCTGGTCCTCTACCAGCTCGCCACCGGCCGCCCCCTCGAACCGGAGATCATCCGCATCGCGCTCGGCGAGCCGGCCGGCTATCCGGAACCCCGGCGCTGGACGCGGCAGGTCTACCTGGAGCACGAACCCGGGACACTCCAGGGCGTCACCGTCGACTGGCCCGGGATACGCCCCGAGTGGATCAGCGACAGCGGCGTCTGGCCGGAGATCAAGCCCGGCGCCGTGGACGACCCGCCGACCCTGCGCGCCGTACTGGTCCTCAAGGAGCGCGGCAGCGTGCTGGAACCGCTGTCCAGCTCCGACGACCGGTCCGTCACCTTCTTCATCGACGCGCCCACCCCCGACGCCCTGGACGCCCTCGAAGAGCAGGTCCGCGCCCGCGTCCGCGTCGTCACGGGCGGACGCCCATGAGCGGTGTCACCCAGGAGGCCACCGACGGGGACGAGAAGGTCACCGTAGGAGCCACCCTCCGACAGGCCCCGCTCGCCGCCAAGACCCTCCTCGTCGGCGTGTTCGTCAACCGGCTCAGCGGCTTCCTCAACATCTTCCTGGTGCTGTTCCTCTCCTCCAAGGGCTACTCCACCGGCCAGGCGGCCTTCGCCCTCGGCGTGTACGGCAGCGGCGCCATCGTCGGGGTGTTCTTCGGAGGGGCGCTCGCCACCAGGCTCGGCGCCCGCAACGCCAGCGTCATCAGCATGGCGAGCGCGAGCGTGCTCATGGCCTCGATGATCTATCTGCCCTCGTACGGCCTGATCCTGGTCACGGTGGCCCTGGTGAGCCTGGTGGGCCAGCTCTACCGCCCGGCGTCCGCCACCCTGCTGTCCGATCTCACCCCCGCCAACCGGCAGGTGATGATCTTCGCGATGTACCGCTTCGGCATCAACCTCGGCGCCACCATCGCACCGCTCCTGGGATTCGCGCTCTACAACCTCGGCGACAAGAGCTACGCCCTGGTCTTCTGGTGCGAAGGGCTGATCGCCCTGGCCTACGCGGCCCTGGCCTGGCGGACCCTGCCGCCGCGCTCCGCCCAAGCGGCGCTCACCGCGCCCCAGGCCGGTGAGGAGGCAGACGAGGAGGCCGCCGCGGAGGACAAGCCCCGGCGCGGCGGCTACGCGGCCATGATGCGCGACCGGCGGTACGTGCTGTACCTGGTGGCGATGCTGCTCTACGCCATGGTGTACGCCCAGTACCTCTCCACGCTGCCGCTCGACGTGGAGGCCCGGAACGTGGCGGTCCTCTGGTACACGCTGGCCGTCTCCCTCAACGGCTTCATCGTCATCTGCTTCGAACTGCTGCTCACGAAAGTCACCCAGGCCTGGCCGCACCGGCTGACGATCTCGCTGACGCTCGTCCTGCTGAGCGCCGGCGTCGCGCTCTACGGACTGCCGCTGGGGCCGGCCGTCATCCTGCTCGGCACGCTCATCTGGTCCCTCGGCGAGATCATCGGCGGACCGGCGTCCATGGCGTACCCGGGGATCGCCGGGCCGGCCCACCTCAAGGCCCACTACATCGGCGGCTTCCAGTTCACCTGGAGCCTGGGCACCGCCCTCGGCCCGGTCCTCGGCGGCTGGCTCTTCATCCAGCTGGAACACCTGGTGTGGCCGGTTGTCGCCGTCGGCTCCCTGGTCGCGACCATGCTGGTCCTCGCCGCGGTGCCGGGCAGGGCGCGGCCCGTGGCGGAGTGAACCGTGGGCTCGGTGACGGCACAGCAGCGCGCGGTCGCAAGGGGAGGGAGCGGTGCCATGACGGTCCGGACGCCGGCGGTACGGAGAGCCGACGAGCGCCGGGCGGTGGCCGCGGCCGGGGTCACGGTGCTGCTGTGGGCCTCCGCCTTCGTCGTCATCCGCGACACCGTGCCGCACTTCTCACCCGGTGCCCTCGCCCTCGGCAGGCTCCTGGTCGGCGCGGCGATCCTCGGCGCCTTCCTGGCCGTACGCGGCGAGGGGCTGCCGCCGCGCGCCGCGTGGCCGGGCATCCTCGGCTCCGGACTGCTGTGGTTCGGGGTGTACTTCGTCGCGCTGAACTGGGCCGAGCAGCGTGTCGACGCGGGCACCGCGGCACTCGTGATGAACATCGGCCCGATCCTGATCGCGCTGCTCGGCGCCCGGCTCCTGGGCGAGGGACTCCCGCGGCGGCTGCTGGCCGGGGTGGCACTGGCCTGCGCGGGCGCCGGCCTGGTGGGGCTCGCCGGCGCGGACGAGGACCGGGCACCGCTGCTCGGTGTGCTGCTCTGCCTGCTCGCCGCCGTCGGCTGCGCCACCGGGGTCCTGGCCCAGAAACCCGCTCTCGGCCATGCCTCCGCGCTGCAGGTCACCACCTTCGGCTGTGCCGTCGGCGCGGCGGCGTGCCTGCCGTTCGCCGGTGGGCTGGTCCACGACCTCGGCGCGGCCCCGGCGCGCGCGGTGCTCGGCGTCATCTACCTCGGCGTCTTCCCGACGGCCCTGGCCTTCTCCACCTGGGCCTACGCGCTGGCGCGCACCACGGCCGGGCGGATGGGCGCCACGACCTACCTGGTGCCGGTCGTCGTCGTGCTGATGTCGTGGCTGTTCCTCGGGGAGGTGCCCACCCTGACGGCCCTGGCGGGCGGAGCGCTGTGTCTGGTGGGTGTCGCGGTCTCGCGCAGCACCGCCCGCACCACTGCCGTCGACAACCAGGTCGACGACCATGAGGAGGAGAACCGCGATGGACTGCGTCGTTGAGGAATCGACAGGCCCTGCGGAAAGCCCTGCGGAAACCTTACGGGGCCTGCCGGAATGGGAGACGGCCTTCGTCGGGCGGGCGTCCGAACGCGCCGCTCTCCGGGCGGCGCTGGGCCGGGAACGGCTGGTGTCCCTCACCGGTCCCGCCGGAGTGGGCAAGACCAGGCTCGCCGCCGTCGTCGCCGCCGAGGCGGCGAATGAGTTCTCCGCCGGCGGGGGCTTCGCCGAACTGGCCCCGGTCCGGCCGGAGTTCCTCGCGCAGGCGCCGGCGGTGGCGCTGGGCGTGACCGAGCGGCCCGGGCAGCCCCTGGAACAGGCGCTGCAGGAACGGCTCGGCCAGGGCCGCTGTCTCCTCGTCGTCGACGGCTGTGAGCACGCTCCGGGCGCCGTCGCGGGCCTGATCGGCCGACTGCTCGACGGCTGCCCCGGCCTCGTCGTCCTGGCCACCGGCCGCGAACCGCTCGGGCTCCCCGGGGAGCGGGTGTTCCCCGTGGAGGCGCTGCCCGTGGCCGAGGACTCGGCGGACGGGGCGGTGGCGCTCTTCCTGGACCGCGTCCGCGAGCCCGGCTACGAGCGGGGGCGTGCCGCGCGGGTCTGCGCCCGCTGGGGCGGCACACCGCTGGCCGTCGAACTGCTCGCCTCCGACGCCACATCGCCCGAAGCGGCTTCCGCCGACCGCCCGGCGTCCGGCGATGGGCTGGCTTCCGGCGATGGGCTGGCGTCCGGCGATGGGCTGGCTTCCGGCGATGGGCTGGCGTCCGGCGATGGGCTGGCGTCCGGCGACGGGCTGGCGTCCGGCGACGGGCTGGCTTCCGCCGACCGCCCGGCGTCCGGCGATGGGCTGGCGTCCGGCGACGGGCTGGCGTCCGGCGACCGCCCGGCGTCCGCCGACGGGCTGGCGTCCGCCGACCGCCCGGCGTCCGCCGACGGGCTGGCGTCCGCCGACCGCCCGGCGTCCGCCGACG
>NZ_JBEYZD010000058.1:0-56459 GCF_040645895.1 Streptomyces olindensis
GGGGGGGGCATGCCCCGGGGGCGGGCGGGCGGGGGTGGTGGGCGGGGGGCGGGGGGCGGTGGGGGGGGCGGCCCGCCGCCTGGGGGGGGGCGCGCAGGGTGTGCGCGCCCCGGCCCCGGGGTTCCGGTGTGCGGGGACCGGCTAGGCGGCCGTGACCTTCTCGGCCGCCGGTGTCTCCTCGGACTCCGTGACCTTCACCGGCTCGGTGCCCGTCGCGCTGTGGCGCGCGGCCCAGTTCTCCAGGGCCGTGCGGCAGGCGTGGTCGAGGTGGTGCAGGCCCGACAGGTCCAGCTCGACCGGGCGGTCCTGGGGCAGCGCCTCCAGGCTGTCGAGGATCTTCGGCAGCCGCAGGAAGGTGGCGTTGCCCGACAGGTACGCCTGGATCGGGCCGGCGCCCTTGTCGATGATCTCGAGCTTGACGTGCGAGGCCTCCCAGGCGGTCTTGACGACCGACAGGGCCAGACCGATGAGCACGCCCTCGAACATGTTCACCGCGACGATCGACACGGCCGTGACGACCAGGATGAGCGCCTCGCCCTTGTGCGCCCGCCACAGCGCCGTGATCTGGCGGAACGGGATCAGCTTCCAGCCCGCGTGCACCAGGATGCCCGCCAGGGCGGGGATCGGGATCAGGGCCAGGGCCCACGGCATCGCGGCGGCGAACAGCAGCAGCCACACGCCGTGCAGCACCCGGGACGCCTTGGTCTTGGCGCCCGCGTTCACGTTGGCGGAGCTGCGCACGATGACCGCGGTCATCGGCAGCGCGCCGAGCAGGCCGCACAGGGTGTTGCCCGCGCCCTGAGCGATCATCTCCTTGTTGTACTCGGTGCGCGGACCGTCGTGCAGCCGGTCCACGGCCGCCGCGCTGAACAGGCTCTCGGCGGAGGCGATCAGCGCGAAGGCGATGATCGTGCCCCAGATGGCCGGGTTGGCCAGCTCGCCGAAGGCCTCGCCGCCGGGCACCTGGATGACGCCGAGCAGACCCTCCACCTGGACGGTGGCGACCGGCAGGCTGAAGGCGAGCGTGGCGACCGTGGCCAGGACGACCGCGGCGAGGGCGCCGGGCACGGCCTGGACGGCCTTCGGCATCTTCTTCCACAGCACGATGACGGCGATGGTGCCCGCGCCGATCGCGAGGGACGTCAGGGCCGTGGTGTTGCCGAGGGCGTCGGCGAACGCCCCGGGCAGGCCCGCGATCTTGCCGATCCCGGATTCCGGGGCCTTCAGGCCCGCCGCCGCGTAGATCTGCCCGGCGATGATCACCAGGCCGATGCCGCAGAGCATGCCCTCGACGACGGAGACGGATATCGCCCGGAACCAGCGGCCTATGCCGAGGAAGCCCATGGCGAGCTGGAGCAGACCGGCGAACAGCACGATCACGCCGAGCGTGGCCACGCCGAACTCGCTGACGGCCTCGAAGACCAGCACGGTGAGACCGGCGGCGGGCCCGGAGACCTGCAGGCTGCTGCCGCGCATCAGCCCGGTGACGATGCCGCCGACGATGCCGGTGATGAGACCCAGCTCGGCGGGGACGCCGGAGGCGACCGCCACGCCGACGCACAGCGGCACGGCGACCAGGAAGACGACGATCGAGGCGAGGAAGTCCTGCCTCAGGTAAGGGAACTTGGACAGCATGGTCACCAGCCCCCTCAGAGCGTCTCGAACGCGTCGGACTCCGCGCGGTGTTCCCGCACGACGCCGGTGTGGACCTCGTAGTACCAGCCGTGCAGCTGGAGTTCACCGGCCTCGAGGCGCTTCTCGATGCACGGGTAGGAACGCAGCCGCAGCAGCTGGGTCAGCACGTGGTTCTGCACGGCCTCGGCGACCGTCGGGTCGGCCGGGTCCGAGCACTTGGGCTCGTCCGCCGCGTGGGCGAGCCAGTCGCGCACGGCGGGTACGGCGGCGAGGTCGTCGTGGCGCACCACCGCGCCGACGGCGCCGCAGTGGGAGTGGCCGCAGACCACGATGTGCTTGACGCCGAGCACCTGCACGGCGTACTCGATCGTGGCCGCCTCGCCGGTGGGGGTGGCGGAGGCGTACGGGGGGACGACGTTGCCCGCGGTGCGCAGCTCGAAGAGCTCGCCGGGGCGGGCGCCCGTGATCAGGGCCGGTACGACCCTGGAGTCGGAGCAGGTGATGAACAGGACGTCGGGGGACTGGCCCTCGGCGAGGCGGGCGAACTCCTCAGGGCGCTGTCCGAACATGCGGGCGTTGTCGATGAGGGGTTGCATGAGTGTGGTGACTCCTCCTGGCGCGCAGTGGGGGCGCGTCGGACGGGCATGACAGAGGTGGGGGGTACTGCTCTGGTGCTCAGCAGCGGAAGACCTGCAGCGCTGCCGGCGTGTGCGACGCCGAGGATCTCGACGTGCGTTGGTGCGCGGTGCCGGGTCTGACCGGGTCGTCTGCCGTCGGCTGGATGTGCCTCAGCAGCGGCCGCTCGGGCGCTGAGGGCGCGGAGTCGGCGGCGTGGGCCCGGTCGCGGGTCCGCAGGGGACCGGTCGGGTCCCCGTGGTGACCGGCGCGGCATGTGGCGATCTCGTCGCGCAGTGCCTTGCCGGAGAACTTGGCACCGGGGCGTGAGGACTTGCCGGAGGGTTTGGTTCCGGGCTGAGCCTTGGCCTCGGCTTGACTGGGCGTGTGCGCGGATGCGAAGGATGCCGTCGGTGCGAAGAACTGAAGGGCGAGCAGGACGGCGGCGAGGAGCGAAACCACGGTCCGTGCCGTCGTACCTCGGAACATGCGCCCCCCTTCAGGTGATTCACACGTCTAGCGCTGACCAACCATTGGTCAATGGCTGGTCAAGAAACACGTTAACCCTGCAAAGCCATTTGCAGGGTTAACTTAACGTTTCAAGCTGAAGAGAGCCTGAAAACCGTAGGCGGGGTGGCTGGAAACAACCCTTGCGGTACGGCAGTTGGGGCGATATTGGGGTTGTGGTTACCGGGCGGTCGCCAGGTTGCCCGCGTCGCGGGCCAGGGCGGTGAGCCGGGAGATGGCCCGGAAGTACTTCTTGCGGTAGCCGCCGTTCAGCATCTCCTCGCTGAACAGCTGGTCGAAGGGCAGGCCCGAGGCCATGACGGGCACTTCCCGGTCGTAGAGCCGGTCCGCGAGGACGACGAGCCGCAGCGCCGTCGACTGGTCGGGAACCGGCCGCACCCCGGTGAGGCACACGGCCTTGATCCCGTCGGTCAGAGCGCCGTACCGGCTGGGGTGGACCCGGGCGAGGTGCTCCAGGAGGGGCGAGAACGCGTCGAGGGAAGCGCCCTCGGTGGCGTGCGCCGTCCGCGTCACCTGTTCGTCGGAGTACGGCGGCGGCGCCTCGGGCAGGCCGCGGTGGCGGTAGTCCTCGCCGTCGATGCGCAGGGCGCGGAAGTGCGCCGACAGGCCCTGGATCTCGCGCAGGAAGTCGGCTGCGGCGAACCGGCCCTCGCCGAGCTTGCCCGGCAGGGTGTTGGAGGTGGCGGCGAGCGCGACGCCCGCGTCGACGAGCTTGCCGAGCAGCGTGGAGACCAGGACGGTGTCGCCCGGGTCGTCGAGCTCGAACTCGTCGATGCAGAGCAGGCGGTGGCCGGAAAGGGTCTGGACGGTCTGCTGGAACCCGAGGGCGCCGACCAGGTTGGTCAGCTCCACGAACGTGCCGAACGCCTTGAGCGCGGGCTCGGCCGGGGTGGCGTGCCACAGGGAGGCCAGCAGGTGGGTCTTGCCGACGCCGTAGCCGCCGTCGAGGTAGACGCCGCGCGGACCGGAGGGGGCCTTCCTCGCCGGCTTGCCGAACCCGAACAGCCGCCGCCTGCCCGAGTCGGCCGGCCCGCCGAGTCCCGCCGCGAAGCCCTCCAGGACCTCGACGGCCTCGGTCTGGCTCGGCTGGTTCGGGTCGGGTATGTACGTGCTGAACCGCACGGAGTCGAACCGCGGCGGCGGCACCATCTCGGCGACCAGCCGGTCCGCCGGAACGTGCGGCTCACGCGCGCACAGGGAGAGCGGGGCCGCGTCGGTCACGGGGCCGGTACCGGAGGGAGCGGGGGAAGAGGACACGGTTCACCATGCTACGGCGCGTGGAACACTGCACGGCATGCGACGTCTGTTCCCTGTGACCGATGAAACAGCAGCTCCGGCCCCGGGCGGCGGGCCCGCGGAGGGCGCCGCGGGGCGGGAGTGGGGCCTCGCCGAGCTGGCCGCCGCGTACGCCTATCCGGAGCCGGGCCCCGGGGGTCCGGTGCCGTACCTGCGGGCCAACATGGTGTCCACGCTGGACGGGGCCGCCCAGCACGACGGCCGGTCGCAGCCCATCTCCAGCGCGACCGACATGCGGATCTTCGGCACGCTGCGGGCGCTGGCGGACGTGGTGGTCGTCGGGGCGGAGACGGTGCGCCAGGAGGGGTACCGGCCGGCCCGCGCGCGGGCCGACTTCGCGGCGATGCGGGAGGCCGCCGGGCAGACGCCCGCCCCCGCGATCGCGGTCGTCACCGCCAGCCTGGACCTCGACTTCTCGCTCCCGCTGTTCACCTCGCCCCTGGTGCCCACCCTGATCCTCACCGGCGCCGCGGCCGCCCCGGACCGCGTCGCCGCCGCCGAGAAGTCGGGCGCGCGGGTGGTGACCGCCGGCGACGGCATCGGCGTGGACCCCGCCCGCGCCGTCCGGGCCCTCGCCGGCCTCGGCCACACCCGGCTGCTGACCGAGGGCGGCCCGCGCCTGCTGGGCCAGATGGTGGCGGCCGGCGTGCTCGACGAGCTGTGCCTGACCGTCTCCCCGATGCTCACCGCGGGCGGCGCGCAGCGCATCGCCGGGGGGCCCGCCGTCACGGTCCCGCACCGCTTCACGCTGCTGTCGATGCTGGAGGAGGACGGTTTCCTCTTCACGCGGTACGGGCGGTCCTGACGTACTGAACCGGCCACGGCGGGGTACAAGGTGTCGGCGGTCGGGAAGTCCGGCCGGCCGGTACGTCCGGACACGGGGGCGAGGGTCGCCGCCGGTCCGTTAATCGGCGGAATATGCCGTTCTGTTTGGATTGCGGAGGGCACACTGGATCCGGCAGTGCCCGTGCGAACGCGGGGCAGGATGGTTTCCGCAGGGCCGGCGCGGCCCACGGACGAGTGGGGCCGCGGGCCCCCGGGAGCAGAAGGGGCGCCTGGTGTTCACAAGCGTATTGATGATCGAGAAGGCCCTGACGTCCGCCGACGTGGAGTTCGTCACGACCTTGCACGGTGAGGAGCAGGTCTCCTTCCAGGTGCTGCTCCAGCCGCGCGGCGAGCAGGCGGACCGGCTGCTGCGGGCCATCGACGATGTCGCCCTCGGCGAACTGGACGAGGCCGTGCGGGAGGGGGAGACGCCGGAGGGCGAGGAGGCGCTGAGCGTGGGGCAGCGGGCGCTGGAGGTGTCCCTCGCCGCGCTGCGGTCCTCCGGCAGCGCGGCGGAGGGGCGGCTGATCGAGGATCACCCGCTGGACGCGCTGAAGTCCCTGGTGGAGGAGGTCGGCGCCGACGAGGTCATCGTGCTCACCGACCCCCATTACGTGGAGGAGTTCTTCCACCGGGACTGGGCGTCGCGGGCTCGGCACAAGGTGGGGGTGCCGGTGCTGAAGCTGTTCTCGCACAGCAAGGCGTAGCCGCCGGTGGTGTCATCACCGGTGGACGCTTCGGCATAGGCTGTGCCGCTGAACGTTCCGCACACGCACAGGGAGAAACGCATGGCACCCGGCCTTCCCTCCGCCATGGACCGACCGCACTTCATCGGGATCGGTGGGGCCGGGATGTCGGGGATCGCGAAGATCCTCGCGCAGCGCGGGGCCCTCGTGGCGGGCAGTGACGCCAAGGAGTCGGCGACGGCCGAGGCGCTGCGGGCGCTGGGCGTGACCGTCCACATCGGGCACGCGGCGGAGCACCTGGCCGACGACGCCAGTTGCGTGGTCGTGTCGTCGGCGATCCGGCGGGACAACCCCGAGCTGGCCCGCGCCGCCGAGCTTGGGGTGCCCGTCGTGCACCGGTCGGACGCGCTCGCCGCCCTGATGGAGGGCCTGCGGCCGATCGCGGTGGCCGGTACGCACGGCAAGACGACCACGACCTCGATGCTCGCCGTGTCGCTGGGCGAGCTGGGGCTGAAGCCGTCGTACGCGATCGGCGGCGACCTGGACGCGCCCGGCTCCAACGCGCTGCACGGCGAGGGCGAGATCTTCGTCGCCGAGGCGGACGAGTCGGACCGCAGCTTCCACAAGTACGCGCCCGAGGTCGCGATCGTCCTCAACGTCGAGCTCGACCACCACGCGAACTACGCCTCGATGGAGGAGATCTACGAGTCGTTCGAGACGTTCGTGGACCGGATCACCGAGGGCGGCACGCTGGTGATCACCGCCGACCACGAGGGTGCGCGCGAGCTGACCCGGCGGATCGCGGGCCGTGGGGTGCGGGTGGTGACGTACGGCGAGTCCGAGGACGCCGCCGTGCGTGTCCTGTCGGTCGTCCCGCAGGGGCTGAAGAGCGAGGTCACCGTGGTGCTGGAGGGCGAGGAGCTGACCTTCACGGTCTCCGTCCCGGGCCGGCACTACGCGCACAACGCCGTCGCCGCGCTGGCGGCGGGCGTCGCCCTGGGCGTACCGGCGGCCGAGCTGGCCCCGGCGCTGGCGGCGTACACGGGCGTGAAGCGGCGGCTCCAGCTCACCGGCGAGGCCGCGGGCGTGCAGGTCATCGACTCCTACGCGCACCACCCCACCGAGATGACCGCCGACCTGGAGGCGATGCGCGCCGCGGCGGGCGACTCCCGGATCCTGGTCGTCTTCCAGCCGCACCTGTTCTCCCGGACGCAGGAGCTGGGCAAGGAGATGGGCCGGTCGCTGGCCCTGGCGGACGCCTCCGTCGTGCTGGACATCTACCCGGCGCGCGAGGACCCGATCCCCGGTGTGACGAGCGAGCTGATCATCGAGGCGGCCCGGGCGGCCGGCGCGGACGTGACGCCGGTGCACGACAAGGCGGACGTCCCCGGGGCGATCGCGGGAATGGCCAAGCCGGGGGATCTCGTTCTCACGATGGGAGCGGGCGACGTCACCGACCTCGGCCCGCGCATCCTGGACCGTCTGTCGAACTGAGGGGCTGGAGGCTCATGCCGTACGACGTGGAGAAGCCGGACGAGCAGTGGCGGGCGGAGCTGACGCCGGGCGAGTACGCCGTCCTGCGGCAGGCGGCCACGGAGCCCGCCTTCACCGGTGAGTACACCGACACCAAGACCCAGGGGGTCTACTCCTGCCGCGCCTGCGGTGCGGAGCTGTTCACCTCGGAGACCAAGTTCGAGTCGCACTGCGGATGGCCGTCCTTCTTCGACCCGAAGGACTCCGACGCGGTGGAACTGATCGAGGACCGCTCGCACGGCATGGTCCGCACCGAGGTGCGGTGCGCGCGGTGCGGCTCCCACCTCGGGCACGTGTTCGCGGGCGAGGGGTATCCGACGCCCACGGACCAGCGGTACTGCATCAACAGCATCGCGCTGCGCCTGACGCCCGAGGAGGGCTGAGACGGCGCGGGGTGATGAATGAGTGATCCATTGATCCGTTGACATTTGGCTCAACGAGCCAGAGGATTCGCGGAGTGACCCACTCTGCGCCCCTGCCCCCCGGTCTCGACGAGGCCGCCCATCGCTGCCTCGTCGCCGGTTTCGCCGGCACGACGACCGTGCCCGACCCGCTCAAGCGGCTCATCGACCGGGGGCTCGGCGGAGTCATTCTCTTCACCCGGAACGTGCGCGACGCGCAGCAGGTACGCGAGCTCACCGACACGCTTCGCTCCCTGCGCCCCGACCTGATCGTGGCCATCGACAACGAGGGCGGCGGCATCGGCCACCTGGTCGGCGCGGGCGCGCCCGACGTGCCCGGCTCCTACGCCCTCGGTGTCGCCGACGACCCGGCGCTCACCGCCCGCTGCGCCGACGCGCTCGCCGGGCACCTGGCCACGCTCGGCATCACCGCCTCCTACGCCCCCGTCGCCGACCTCCAGCACCATCCGCGCAACCCGATCGTGCGCACCCGGTCCTTCGGCGCCGACCCGGCCCTGGCCGCCCGGCACCTGCGGGCCTGGATCGCCGCCACCGAACGGCGGGGCGTGGCCTCCTGCGCCAAGCACTTCCCCGGGCACGGCGGCACCGAGACGGACAGCCACCACGGCATCGCCGTCGACCCCCGGCCGTACGACGAGCTGCGGGCCGACCTGGAACCGTTCCGCGCGGCCGTCGACGCGGGCGTGCCGATGATCATGAGCGCCCACGTCGTCTTCCCGGCCCTGGACCCCGAGCGGCCCGCCACCCTGAGCCGTCGCATCCTCGGCGATCTGCTCCGCCACGAACTGGACTTCGACGGCGTCCTGGTCAGCGACGCGCTGGAGATGAAGGCCATCGCCGACCGCTACGGCGAGGCCGCCGGGGCGCGGATCGCCCTCGCCGCGGGCGCCGACCAGGTCGTCGTCGCCGTGCCGGACCTGGAGACCACCCTGGCCTGCCGGGACGCGGTGCTCGGCGCGCTGCGTTCCGGGGTGCTGGCCGAGGAGCGGGTGCGGGAGGCCGCCGGGCGGGTGCGGCGGCTCGCCGAGCGGTACGCCGCCCCGGCCCGGGCGGTCGACGACTGGGACGCGGCCGCCGGGCTGGAGGCGGCGCGCCGGGCGGTCCGCGGCCGGCCGGCGCCGCCGGCCGTGCGCGGCGCCCACGTCGTCGACCTGTTCCCGCCGCCGCACCCGGCGCTCAACTGGGGCGGCGAGGACCTGCTCACCGAGGTGCGCGCCCTCGACCCCACCGCCACGGGGACCGCGCTCACCGAGGAGCCGGCCGAACGGGCCGCCGCCGTCGACGGGATCCTGCGCGCCGCGGGCGCCGCGCCGCTGGTCGTCGCCACCTGCGACGCCGGACTGCACCCCTGGCAGGAACGGCTGCGCGCCGCCCTGCTGGCCCGGCGGCCCGACGCCGTACGCGTGGACACCGGACTGCCGGAGGGCGGCGCGCTCTGCTCCTACGGGCGCGGGCGGGCGAACCTGCGGGCCGTCGCCGAGGTGCTGGCCGGAGCCTGACCCCTCACGGCAGCCGTACGACGTCCTTGATGCCGCGCGCCGCCAGGTACGCGGCGTCGTCCGCCCGTTCGGCCAGGACCACCGCCGGGCGGGCGCCCTCCGCGCGCAGGGCCGTCCACGCCTCGAAGTACGCGCCCCCCGGGCCGGAGACCGAGCGGGTGGACGGCGTGCAGTCCAGGACCAGGGCCGTGTCGCGGGGCCGGGCCGGGTGGTGCCCGGCGCGCACCTCGGCGACGGTCTCGGCGAGCGCGGTGGCGATCGGCTTGGCGCGGCCCCGGGAGTCGAACAGACCCAGGGTGTACTCCAGTTCCGGGTAGTCGGCCAGGGAGCGGTCCACGTCGTGGGAGCACCACCACGTCACGCCCCACAGCCCCTCGCACGAGGCCGCGTTCCGCACGGTCGCCCGGGCGAAGTCCGGGGCGTCGGCCGCCGGGATGTGGGGCTCCGGGGCACCCGTCTCCTGCACCCAGACCGGCCGGACCGGGTCCTCGGCGTAGGCCTTGGCGAGTTCCGTGCCGTACTCGGCGAGGTGCAGGACCTGCGGGGAGCGGGGGCCGTAGCGGCGGGCGCAGTCGCCGGAGAACACCCAGGGGTGGACGGTCGTCACATCGCCCTTGCGGGCCGAGGCCTCGGGGGTGAAGGGGTGGTCGTCGCCGTACCAGGCGGCGTCGTAGGCCGAGTGGGTCGCGAGCCGGCCCGCGGGCAGGTGCTCGCGGGCGGCGGCGAGCAGGGTGTCGAGGTAGTGGTCGACCTCGGCCGGGGTCACCGGGTTGTGCTCGACCAGGTTGTTGAGCTCGTTGCCGAGCTGGAGGCCGATGAGGTGGGGACGGCCGCCGAGGGCGCGGCCGAGCGTGCGCATCAGCTCGGCCTGGGCGGCGACCGCCTCCGGGTCCGTGAACACGTTGCGGTGGTGCCAGCTGCGCGTCCACTCCGGGTAGAAGTCGAAGCTCGACAGATGGCCCTGCACGCCGTCCACCAGGACGTCGAGGCCGGCCTCGCCCGCCAGGTCGACCAGGCGGGCCAGCTGGTCCACGGCCGCCGGGCGGATGAACGTGCGGTTGGGCTGGAGCAGCGGCCACAGGTGGAAGACCCGGACGTGGTCGAGACCGAGGGCGGCGATCTGGTCCAGGTCCTCGCGGGCGTGCGCCGGGTCGAAGTCGTGCCAGGCGTGGAACCAGCCGCGGCGGGGCGTGTAGTTGACGCCGAAGCGGAGCGTAGGGATGGGATCCTCCCCGGGTCGAGTCTTGCCCTGCGTGAATGCATCAATCACCATAGTCGGCGATGGGTAATGAATTGAACCAGGAGTGTCAAGGCGCCGCCTCCTTGGTGATCGGTCTCGACGCGGGCGGCACGCGCACCCGGGCGGTCCTGGCGACCGCCGAGGACGGCCGTCCGCTGGGCGAGGGCGCCGCCGGGCCGGGCAACGCCCTGACCGTCCCCGGGCCGCGGCTCACCGAGCACCTCGCCGAGGCGCTCGCGGGGGCCGTGCCGGAGCCGGTCCGGGACCGGGTGGTGGCCGTGGCCGGCGGTTTCGCGGGCGCCACGGACGCCGCCGCCGACGAGCCGGGGCGGCGCAACGCCCTGGCCGCCCTCACGGCCGCCCTGCGCCGCCTGGGCATCGACGCCGGCCCGCCCCTCGTCAGCAGCGACATCGAGGCGGCCTTCGCCGGCGCGCCGGGAGCACCGGCCGACGGACTCGCCCTGGTGGCGGGCACCGGCGCGGTCGCCATGCGGATCACCGCCCGCCGCGGCACCGCCACCGTGGACGGCGACGGCTGGCTCCTCGGCGACGACGGCAGCGGCTTCTGGATCGGCCGGGCGGCGGTGCGCGCCGCCCTCAGGATGGCCGACGGCAGGGGCGCGGCGACGGCGCTGGCGGCGACGGTGGGACGGGAACTGGGCGTGCCGGAGGACGTGCTGCCCGGCGGGCCGACGCTCGGCGCGGCCGGCGGTGTCGTGGTCCGGCCGCTCGGCGAGGACACGGACGCCCCGCACGAGACGGGGGGCCCGGGCGGGACCGGCGGCCTGGGAAGCACCAGCGGCCTGGGCGGGACCGGCGGCCCGGGTGGCACCCGCGGCGCCCCCGGCTTGGGCAGGACCGGCGGCCCGGGCGGGGCCCCCGGCGCGCCCGGGTACGCCCTTCCGCCCCACGCCGGCGGCCCCGGCTCGGGCAGGAGCGGTGGCCCGGGTGGCGCCCCCGGCCCGGGTGGCACCCCCAGCACCCCCGGCTTGGGCAGGACCGGCGGTCCGGGTGGGACCCCCGGCGCGTCCGGGTACCCCCTCCCGCCCCACGCCGGCACCTCCTGGTCCCGCCCCCACCGCGAGGCCTACCGTCGGCACCTGCTCCCCGCCGTCATGGCCGAGCCCCCTGTCCGCCTGGCACGGCTCGCCCCCCTCGTCGTCGAGGCGGCCGGGGACGCCGTCGCCCTGGCCATCCTGGACGAGGCCGCCGACCATCTCACCGAGACGGTCCGGGCCCTGGAGCCCGCCCCCGGGGAACGGGTCGTCGCCACCGGCGGGCTGCTCGGCCCCGACGGGCCCCTCACCTCCCGGCTCGAAACCCGCCTGCACGCCCTCGGCCTGACCCTCGACTGGGTCTCCGACGGCTGCCGGGGCGCCGTCGCCCTGGCCCGCCTCGCCCACCGGGACCGCACATGACCGTCGCCGCGCTCCTCTACCGGGATCCCGCCGCCCCCGTCGACGCCCGCGTCCGCGATCTGCTCTGCCGGATGACCCTGCGCGAGAAGGCGGGCCAGCTCAACCAGCGGATGTACGGCTGGGACGCCTACCGCCGTACCCCCGACGGCCGCTTCGAGCTCACCGACGCCCTCTACGCCGAGACCGAGCGGTTCGCCGGACTCGGCGCGCTGTACGGGCTGCTGCGCGCCGACGCCTGGTCCGGTGTCGACCACGCCACCGGATCCGGCGCCGCCGACGGCGCGGAACTGGCCCACCTCGTGCAGCGGCACGTCGTCGAGAGCAGCCGGCTCGGCATACCGGCGCTGTTCGTCGAGGAGGTGCCGCACGGCCACATGGCCCTCGACGGCACGGTCCTGCCCGTCAACCTGGCCGTCGGCGCCACCTGGGACCCCGCGCTGTACGAGCGGGCCGCCGCCCACGCCGCCGCCGAACTGCGCGCCCGCGGCGGCCATGTCGCGCTCGTCTCCGCCCTGGACATCGCCCGGGACCCGCGCTGGGGCCGGACCGAGGAGTGCTTCGGCGAGGACCCGTACCTGGCCGCCCGGCTCACCGAGGCGCTCGTCCGCGGCATGCAGGGCGAGCCGGGGCCGGACGGGACCTTCGCCGCCGACAAGGCCCCCGTCGTCCTCAAGCACTTCGCCGGGCAGGGCGCGACCGTCGGCGGCCGCAACTCCGCCGAGTCCGAACTCGGGCCGCGCGAGCTGCACGAGATCCACCTGCCCGCCGCCCGTGCCGGTGTCCGGGCCGGGGCCGCCGCCGTCATGGCCGCCTACAACGAGGTCGACGGGATGCCCTGCTCCGGCAACCGCGCCCTGCTCACCGGACTGCTGCGGGAGCGCTGGGGCTTCGACGGTCTCGTCATGGCGGACGGGCTGGCCGTGGACCGGCTCGCCCGCGTCACCGGCGACACGGTCTCCGCCGGCGCCCTCGCCCTCCACGCCGGTGTCGACCTCAGCCTGTGGGACGAGGGCTTCACCCACCTGGAGGAGGCGGTCGAGCGCGGCCTGGTGAGCGAGGAGACCTTGGACGAGGCCGTCGCGCGGGTCCTGCGGCTCAAGTTCCGCCTGGGCCTGTTCGACCAGCCCTACAGCACGGCCCCGTTCCCCGACCCCGCCGCCGGACGCGACATCAGCACCGACCTCGCCCGCGCCGCCGTCACCCTCCTCCACGACGACCGGGGCGTGCTGCCCCTGTCGGGCGCCGCACGGATCGCCGTCCTCGGTCCGCACGCCGACACCGTCGCCCACCACCTCGGCGATTACACCGCCCCGCAACGCCCCGGCACCGGCACCAGCGTCCTCGACGGGCTGCGGGGACTCGCCCCGGCCGGCATCGACATCCGCCACGCCCGGGGATGCGCCCTCACCGGCGGCGACCTGTCGGGCATCCCCGAGGCGATCGCCCAGGCCGCCGCCTCCGATGTCGCCGTGCTGGTGCTGGGCGGCAGCAGCGCGCGTTCCGCCGGGACCGAGTTCGACGCCAACGGCGCCGCGCGCACCCCCGTGTCGGAGATGACCTGCGGCGAGGGCGTCGATCTGGCCGGGCTGCGGCTCGGCGACGCCCAGTACGCGCTCCTGGACGCAGTGGTCGCGACGGGGACGCCGACCGTGGTCGTGCTGATCCAGGGCCGCCCGCACGTCGTGCCCGACACGGCGGCCGCGCTGCTCACCGCCTGGTACCCCGGCCCCTGGGGCGGCGAGGCGATCGCCGAAGTGCTGCTCGGCCTCGCCGGGCCCGTCGGCCGCCTGCCGGTCTCCGTGCCCCGCTCCGCGGCCCAGCTCCCCGTCTACTACAACCACAAGGACACCGAGTACGGCGGCTACGTCGATGACAGCGCCGAGCCGCACCACTCCTTCGGACACGGACTGGCGTACACGAGCTTCGCGTACGGCCCGCCGCGGCTGTCAGAGCACACCGTCGAGGCCGACATCACCAACACGGGCCGGCGCCCCGGCCGTTCCGTCGCCCAGCTCTACCTGCGCCGGCTGCGGACCCCCGTCTGGCCGCGCACGCTGGAACTGCACGGATTCCAGGCCGTCGACCTGGCGCCGGGCGAGACCCGCACGGTCGCGTTCCCGCTCGGCGCCGACTTCCAGGCCGCCGTCCCGCCCGGCACGGTGGTCGAGTTCCGCGTCGCGCAGTCCGCGCGGGCCGCCCTGACCGCCGTACCGACTCAGAGCTTCACGGCCCCCGAGGAGACGCCCTTGTAGAACCAGCGCTGGGTGATGACGAACAGCACCAGCACCGGGATCACGGAGATCACCGAACCGGCCATCACCATCCGCTGGTCGTAGCCGAACGACGAGGTCTGCAGCCGCGCCAGACCCAGCGTCAGCGTGAAGTGGTCCTCGGAGCGCAGCACGATCAGCGGCCACAGGAAGTCGTCCCAGGCGCTGATGAAGGTGTTGATGGTGACGACGAGGATCGCCCCGTAGGCGGAGGGCAGGTACAGGTACCGGAAGCGTTTCCACTCGCCCGCCCCGTCCAGCATCGCCGCGTCCTCGATCTCGCGCGGTACGGCGAGGAACGCGGCCCGCATGATGAGGACGTTGATCGCGGCGACGAAACCGGGCAGCCACACACCGACGAGGTTGTCGACCAGGCCCATGTCCCGGACGCTGAGGAACAGCGACACCATGATCGACTCGAACGGGAACATCATGGACGCCAGCAGCACGACCCACACCAGCTTCCGGCCCTTCCAGCCGGGCTTGGACAGCATGTAGCCGGCCATGGTGGAGAAGACGAGCTGGCTGGCGATGGACAGCACGGCCACGAACACGCTGTTGCGGATGTACGTCCACACCGGCACCTGGTCGAAGACCTCGCGGTAGGCGCGCAGCGACGGGTGGTGCGGGAACAGGGAGGCACCCGCCCCGAAGACGTCCTCGCCCGCGCCCTTGAGGGACGACAGCAGCTGCCACAGCAGCGGGCCGATGGTGATGAACAGGACGAACACCAGCAGCAGGTAGCGGACGACGAGTTCGCGGGGCCGGCCGTAGTCGCGCCAGCGGGGCATCAGACGCCGGCGGCGGGCCGGGCCGGGACGCTTGTCGACGGCGGTCGTCATGCCTCGTCCTCCTTCGTCAGGCGCTGGGCGAGCAGCGTGAGGCCAAGGGTCAGGGCGAACAGGGCGACGCTGACGGCGGCGCCGTAGCCGGCGTTGCCGGTGAGCGGGTCGAGGCCGACGTCGCGGATGTAGAAGGGCAGCGTGCGGTCGGCGCCGCCGGGGCCGCCGGTGGAGCCGCCGAGCATGTAGATCTCGGTGAAGACCCTGAGGGAGCCGATGCCGGTCAGCGTGCCGACCAGCATCATCGACTGGCGGACACCGGGCACCGTGACGTGCCAGAAGCGGCGCACGGCACCCGCCCCGTCCACGGCCGCCGCCTCGTGCAGCTCCCTGGGGACGTTCCCGAGGGCCGCCAGGTAGAAGATCATGTACCAGCCGAGGCCCTTCCACAGCGTCAGGCCCATCGCCGAGAGCAGGATCAGCCACGAGTCGGACAGGAACGGGATGGCCTCGCGGATGAGGTGCGCCCGCTGCAGCCAGGTGTTGACCAGCCCCTGGTCGCTCAGCAGCCACTGCCAGCTCAGGCCGACGACCACGCTGGAGGCGAGGACGGGCGTGTAGAACGCCGAGCGGAAGAAGCCGATGCCGGGCAGGTTCTTCTCGACGAGGATGGCGAGCAGCAGCGGCAGCAGCACCATCAGCGGGACGACGATCAGCGCGTACAGCAGGCTGTTGCGGGTGGCGAGCCAGAAGTCCGGGTCGCCCAGCATCCGCCGGTAGTTCTCCAGGCCGACGAGGTCGTACGCCCCGCCGAGCGGCTTGGCGTCGGTGAAGGACACGACGACGGTGTTGAGGAACGGGAAGACCCCGAACACGGTCGCCCCGATGATCGCCGGGGTCATCCACAGCCAGGGCAGCCACCAGCGGCGGTAGAGCGCCGCGCCCCCCGCGTCCGCGCTCGGGCCGGGCGTCACGGAGCGGAGGGCGCGGCGCAGGAGCCCCGGCGTCGGAGCGGGGGCAGCGGCGCCGGGGCGCGGGGCGCCCGCACCCGGGGGAGCGGGGACGGGCGCCTTGCGGACGGTCGGTGGGGTCATCCTCAGCTGCCCTGTTCGATCAGCTGGTTGGCCTTGGACTGGGCCTCCTTCAGGGCGTCCTCGGCGCTCTTCTTGCCCTGCATGGCCAGCTGGATCTGGGCCGAGATGGCGTTCAGCTCGCCCGGCGTCAGCGCGATCTCGTCGGCCGTGGCGGTCTTGCGGTCACTGGCGACGATCTTGCGGGCCTGGGCGAAGGGGTCGTCGCCCTTGACCGACTGGAAGAACGGGTCGTTCAGGGAGGCCGTGGTGGAGGGGAAGATGACGACGTTCGGGTCCTTCGCCCACTCCAGCTGGTTCTCCGCGTTGGTCAGGAACCGCGCGAAGGCCAGTGCCGTCGAGGCGTTCTTGCTGGTGGAGGCGACGCCGATGTACTGCGGGGCGCCGACGGTGTGGCCGAGGGCGTCCAGCATGTAGCGGGCCACGCCGGTCTTCTTGTAGACGCTCGGGTTGTTCTGCTGGATGAACCGCAGGAAGTTGGGGTTGGTCGGGCCGTAGACCAGCTTGCCCTGGCCGTAGACGTTGGCCGGGTCCTGCGTGGAGGAGAGCGAGTCGCGGGGCATGCCGCCGGCCTTGTAGAGCTTCGTCATGGCCTCGACCCACTGGGCCGTCTTGGGGTCGTCGGCGAAGGTGAACTTCTTGCCGTCCTCCGACAGGACCTTGATGCCCATCTGCTGCCAGTCGGCGGGGATGCGCAGCTGCGGGTTGGCGAGGAACGCGTAGTACTTGCCGCCGGAGGCCTTGGCTATCTTCTCCGCGTCGTCGAAGAGTCCGAGGACGGTCGTCGGAGGTTTGGCCGGGTCCAGGCCCGCCTTCTTCATCAGGTCGGTGTTGAAGGTCTGCACGATGCCGCCGGAGTACCAGGGCAGCACGCTGTGCACCTGCTTGCCGTCGGCGTCGGCGTACCTGCTGGACTTCCACATCGCGGGCGTGAACGGCTTGCCCGCGTCGGGCGCCTTGGCGTCCAGGTTCAGCAGGTAGCCGTTCTTCGTCAGCGCCACCGCCGTGTTGACGTTGATGTTCACCACGTCCGGCAGCGTGCAGCCCTGCGCGTCGGCGACCAGGCGCTGGGTGAAGGTGGCGTCGCCCGGGTCGTCGATCCAGTTGACCGTGGTGCCGGGGTGGGCCTGCTCGAAGGCGTCGATGACGCCGTTGAAGTACTTCCCGAAGTCCTTCTTCAGGTTGGTGGTCTGGAAGGTGATCTTCCCCTTGACCTCGCCGGAGAGCTTGCCGGAACCGACGTTGCCCTTGTCGACCTTGCAGCCGCCGGCCGTGGCGTCACCGCCGTCGGATCCGCCGCCGGACAGGCCGCAGCCGGCGGCCGTCAGCGTCAGGACGACCAGACAGGTCAGGGATCCGGTGAGTCTTCTTGCGCGCATTGCTGCCCTCCTGGGACCAGTCGGTGCTGGCTCAAATCACCAAGTTGGACTTCGATTGATGAAAAGGTGGACCAGAATTCATCGGAGGTCAATGGTTTGCCGTGTTGCTGTTCGGTTGCGTACGGCGGTCAGTGACGGTGTTCGTGGTCCTGGTGGGTGGGATCGCCCGGGTGCTCGTGGCCTTCGGCGTACTCGACGTCCTCGCGGGCCCGGTCGAGCCAGTCGAAGAACGCGCGTCGGGCGGCGGCGTGGCGCAGCTCCCGGGCGATGCCGTCGTGGACGTCCTCGTAGGGCTGGATGTCCGCCGGTGCCGGATCGTCGTAGGGGTCCACGCCGCGCCTCAGCGCCTCGGGGGTGAGGAAGCGGTCCCGGTTGCGGTCGTAGTAGTCGCGTACGGCCGTTTCGGGGATGTGCTGCTCGCGTTCGAGGTCGGCGAGCAGGGATCGGGCGGCGGGGGAGTGGGCCAGTGCTGCCGCGATGATGCTGCCGAGGTCGGCGATGTCGGTTTCGGGGATGGTGAGCAGGTGCATCGGCAGTACGTCGTCCGGTGGAGCGAGGCCCCGTTCCGCGCAGGCGCGGCGAGCCAGCTCGTCGGCGACCACGATCTGAGTCGCCCAGCGCCGTTGTTGGCGGCGTCGTCTTGCGGATGCGGCCGCGTCGTGGCCGGTCGCGCGGTTCCCCGCGCCCGTGAGGGCGTGGCAGTCGAGGAACCTTTCCACGTGCTGTTGTGGGATCGGTTCGCCTCGGACTCTTGCCGCGTAGTCCTGCGTCATGGCGTCACCTCCAGCTCCACCGCCTTCGTGTAGGCCACGCAGCCGTGCCAGGCCACCTTCGCCATCAGCCAGTACGAACCAGGGGGGATCGCGTCGCCGTCCACCTCGATCGTGGACTCCCGTTGCTCTCCGCCGGGGACCGTGAAGCCCTGGCAGCCGGGGGTGACTCCGGGCCAGGTGCCCCACGAGGAGACGGCCCACAGGGTGCCGTTGACGGGGCCGTGGGTGGGGTTCCGGAGAGTGACGGGGATCCGGGCCCGGTCGCCCCGGCGTACGGACACCCGGTCGACTCCCAGATCTGCCACCAGGCTCGGGCCCGTGGGTCCGCCCGGTACGTCCAGGGCCACCACGTCCTCGTACGTCTGGCCGCCGTACGACAGGCGTGCCGCGAGGCGGTGGCGGCCGGGCGCCGGGTCCGGTGGCGGTGTCACCGTGATGTCCGTGAGGGTGAAGCCGCCGGGGCCGAGGGCGTAGGGGAGTTCGGCGGGTTCGGTGGTCCAGCCGGGGGGTGTCTCGAAGGTGACCGTGCCTGACGTGGGGGCGTCGGTCAGCTCGGAGCTGACCCGGACCGTCGCGGTGACCGGGCCGTCGGCGGTGAGGGTGGTGGGGGAGAGGTACACGGCGACCGGCATGTTGCCGCGCGGGGCGGGGCCGGAGTTGTGGAGCCAGTAGCGGGTGGCGACCGGCTGGGCGGGCTCGTGGGCGTCGATGCCGGGGCCGGCCGCCCTGTCCGGGGCGTGGGCCGGTGTGGCGAGGACGGTGGTGACCTCGAAGCCGGTCAGGTCGACCTCGAGGCCACCGTCCCCGTCCGGGGCCAGGGGCTCCCCGGGCGTCTCCAGGACGTCGGCGCGGGCGCCGGCCGTCCAGGCCGCAGGTCCGGCCACCCGGACCTGCGCGGGCCGGCCGTCGGCCTCGTGCAGACGGACCACCACGCCCTGCCCCGGATCCACGCGTGCCTCGCTGCCGCGGCCCAGCGGGGAGCCGGCCGGCTTGAGCGCGTCGAGGAGCACCTCGCCGGCGGCCTCCAGCCGCAGCAGGGCCGTCTCGCGCGGGAGGGAGCCGCCACCGGACCGGCGGACCCGGGCCGTGAGCGGGTGGTTGTAGGCGTGCCCGGCCCGGGGCAGGCGGAGCGCCCGCCAGTCTCCGGTGCCCGCGACGACGGCGTACTCGAAGGTGTGGGACCAGCGCTGGAGCTGGAAGCCCGAGCCGTCCGGGGCGGTCCGGCGCGGCGGGTCGATCCAGATGCCGGACGGCCAGCCGGTGCAGGAGCGCATCAGGGACATGTAGAGGTCGCCGGAGGCGGTGACCACGCAGCCGGGCGTGCCGCGGTTGAGGATCGCGAAGCTCCGGCCGTCCCAGGCGTCGCCGGGCGGCAGTGCCTCGCCGCCGCCGGCGGCCGTGGCCGTCACCGTGAAGTCGTCCAGGTCGGCGACGACCGCGTCGACCGCCTTGGCGTCGTCCTCGGGGCGGGCGCCCGCCACCACCAGCAGCGGCAGCCGTTCCAGGTCGCGCAGGTCGGCCCCGGGCACCCACTCCTCGCGCAGGCAGGCGCGCGGCGCGACCCAGACGGCCGCCACGCCCCGCTCGGCGAGCTGGCGCCGCAGTTCCCGGCCGGCCGCCGGGTCCCAGCCGAGCGCCTCGGCGACCACGGCGTTGCGGTCGGGGCCGCCGACGGCGATGCGGATGTCGGGCAGGTTGGAGTCGACCTCCAGGTCGCCGTAGCGGGGGCCTCCGGCGACGGTGGAGGTCGCCGTGACCCCGGCGCGGACCAGGGCCGCCGCCAGCGGCGCCCCGAGGTCGCCCGCGCTGTCCCAGTCGGAGTAGACGAGTTCGGCGACGCCGATCGCGCGGTGCCCGAGGAGCGTGCCGGAGTCGTCGTGGACGGCGACGCGGGCGGTGGAGCCGAGGCCGAACCAGGTGTTCGCCGGGTTGTCCAGCGTCCATGGGAACCGCTCGCTGTCCACCTCCACGAACCCGAACCCGCGGCCGATCACCGCGTCCGCCACCTCGTGCACCGGCAGCCCGCCCCGCACGTCCGACGGCCAGCGCACCCGGATCAGCCGGTCGGCGCCGTCGTACCCGTCGACGGTCGTGGTGACGTCGAGCCGGTCCACGCCCCGCCACAGCGTCAGCCGCTGGGTGTAGCGGAACAGGCCGAGGTCGGCGGTGACCGTGAGCCGGGAGCCGGCGGCGCAGTGCTCGGTGCGCACCTCGGCCGTCACGTCCCGGCTGCGGGCGGCGGTCGTGCCGGTCGGGGTGAGGTGCCAGGGCCCCTCCCCGAAGCGCGGGTGCCTCGGGTACTCCTCCTGGACGACGATCTCGTTGCCGATGTCCCCGTCCCGGAGCAGCTCCCGGCCGCCCTCGGTGAGCGCGCGCAGACTCGCGACGCCGCCGCCGCGCTCCGGGTCGACCGTCACCTCGTAGAACTCGTTGCGGATGGTGAGGCCCTCGCCGGGTGCCCAGCCGGGGGCGGTGCCCTCGGTGAGCGGGAACGCCTTGAGGCCCATGCCGGGCGACTCCGGGACGACGACGTGGAGCCGGCCGTCCTCCCGGACCGCGGGCAGCCCGTCCGGCACGAGCCCCGGGTCGTCGATCGTCAGCACGTCCTGCCGCGGCCAGGTCGCCGGGTTGAACACCACCAGGTCGGGTCCGTCGCCCGGGGCGACCTGGTCGGCCAGGGCCTGGGTGGCGTCGGCGTGCACGCTCACGGCCAGATCGTGCAGCTCCCGCCAGCCGGTCATCAGGTCGATGTACACCTGGTCCGACTCGGAGCCGGTGATGGCGTCGTGGTGGGCACCGTAGACGAGTTGCCGCCAGGCCTTGTCGAGGGCCGCGTCCGGATAGGGGTGGCCGGTCACGAGGGAGGCGAGCGTCGCCCAGGCCTCGGCGTCGGCGAGGAGGGTCTCGCCGAAGCGCTGGGCCTGCTTGGTGTCGATGTAGGAGACGTCCTTGCCCGTGTAGACCGGGTTCATGTCGCGGGTCTGGGGCGACGCCTTGCGGCCCTCGGCCGCCAGTTCCGCGCGGACGGCGGCGAAGAAGTCCCGGGGGATCGCGCTGACGAACCGCGGCCAGACGTAGCGGGCGTTCCAGTCGCGGTGGATGTCCATCACCCAGCGGCACGGCGGCGCGTAGTCACCGCCGACGGGGAGGAGCACGTTGCGGGTGAGGGCGACCTGCTTGAGCCGCTGGAAGAGCCGGTACGCGGCGGCCTCCGCCTGGGGCAGGGTGGGGGCGTTGTCGATCGCCCAGCCGGCGCCGTAGTGGTTCACCATGTACGCGGTGAGCAGGCCGCGGCCGGAGGGGGCGATCCAGTCGAACTCGGCCGGGAACTGCATCCGGTTCGGATCGCGCGGCTCCTCGCCGAAGACCGACAGCGTCGGCCCCCATTGGTGGAACGGCCCGCGCGCCCACGAGCTGGAGCTCACGCCCGCGTCCGCCATCAGCCCCGGGAACTGCGGGTCGTGCCCGAAGGCGTCCAGCTGCCAGGCCGTCTCCGGGGACGCGCCGATGACGCCGCGCTGGAAGCCGTCGCCGTACAGGGCGTTGCGGATGGTCGCCTCGGCGCCGGTGAGGTTGGTGTTGGGCTCGTTGTAGGTGCCGCCCATGATCTCCACGCGGCCGGTGCGGATCAGCTGCCGCAGGAAGGCGCGCTCCTCCGGGAAGGCGTCCCAGTAGGGCTTGAGGTAGTCGACCTCGGCGAGCACGAAGGTGTAGGCCGGGTCCCGGCGGGCCAGGTCGCAGTGGGCCCGCACGAGGCTCATGCCGGACTGACCGCGCGAGTCGAAGGTGCGGGCGGGCAGGCCGGTGGAGGCGGGGTCGTCGGCGACGTCCCAGGTCTCGGTGTAGGCGCCCTGGGTGTTCCACCAGACGGGGTCGTAGTGGAAGTGGCTGACCATGAACATGGTCCAGCCGGGTTCGGCCGCGGTGAACAGGCCCGTGCGGGAGGCGGACTCGGCCCCGTCGGAGGCGGTGACCGTGATCTCGCGGCGGTCGCCGGGGGCCAGGTCCTCGCCGGTCACGGGTATCTCGGCGCGTGCCGTGCCGTCCTCGTCCACCGAGGTCTCGGCGGTGCCGGTGAGGCCCGGGCCCTCGACGGTGAGCCGGACGGTCCGGCCCGGGGTGTGGCTCAGCTCGACGGCGACCACCTGGCGCGGCTGCTCGGTGGTCCCGGTGAAGAGCTCGGTCGACTCGACAGAGGTGACGCGCATGGGGCTCCTACGAGTGCTCTGGGGGAGCCCCATCCTGCACGGCAGCAGTGATTCAAACAACCACCTTCGCGTCAACTTGGTGGTTCATCCATGCACACCCGGCCGGGCTCACCTGCCCCGCCGGGACCTCACCGCATGCTGCCCGGCGATGTGGTCGGTCAGCGCCAGCGAGGCGCTCGCCCGCTGGTAGGAGAGCTGGGCGACCCGGACGTACAGGCAGTCGATGAGCACCAGCACGCTGTGCCGGGCGCCGATGCTGCCGGTGCGGAAGCTGGTCTCGGAGGACGAGGAGACGAGCCGGACGTCGGCGGCCCGGGCCAGCGGCGAGCGCGGGTCGGCCGTGATCGCGACGGTGGTGGCCCCGCGCTCCTTGGCCAGTTCGAACGGCTCGATGGTCTCGCGCGTCACCCCCGAGTGGGAGATGCCGATCGCCACGTCGGCCGGGGTGAGCAGGGCGGCGGAGGTCGTCGCGGCGTGCACCTCGGTCCAGCCGCGCACCGCGCAGCCGATCCGGAACAGCCGGGTCTCGGTCTCCTGTGCCACGGCCCCGCTGCCGCCGACGCCGTAGACGTCGATCCGGCGGGCCCGGGCGGTCGCCTGCGCCGCGCGCTCGACGGCGTCGAGGTCGATCCGGTCGATGGTCTGCTGCACCGCCCGCAGGTCCGCGGTGCCGACGACCTGCACGACGCGTTCCAGGCTGTCGTCGGGCGAGATGTCCGGGCCGATCTCGGCGGTGCCCCAGTCGGAGGCCTCGCCGCGGCCGCGCTCCTGGGCCAGTTCGATCAGCAGGTGCTGGTAGGAGTCGAGCCCGATGGCGCGGCAGAAACGGGTCACCGTCGCCTGGGAGGTGCCGGTGCGGCGGCCCAGCTCGGCGGCCGAGCAGTGGGTGACGGCGGCCGGATCCTCCAGGATCAGCTCGCCGACCTTCCGCAGGGACCCCGCCAGTCGGGGCAGCTCGGTGCGGATCAGTGTGGTGACGTCCGTGGGAGGCATGGGGAGAAGGTACCAGCCACCTATTGTGGCGCGGATTGAATACCAGGACCCGATTGCCCACCGGCCTGACTCTGTGATTTATTGATTCATCGATGGAGAAGTATAGGGTGGTTCAATCCATCAGGACGCATCCATCAGGATCGCAGTGGGGAGTGTCGCGTGTCCGTCGAGTCTGTGAGCGCCCAGGGGTTCGCGGGGGAGAGCCTCGCCGTCCTCCGGAAGGTCATCGAGTCCTCCCACGATGACGTGGCCGCCGCCGCGGAGCTGGTCGCCGCGTGCGTGCGCTCCGACGGTGTCGTCCAGGCCTTCGGCACCGGCCACTCGCAGGCCCTCGTCCTCGAACTCGCGGGCCGCGCCGGCGGACTGGTCCCCACCAACCGGCTGAGCATCGCCGACCTCGTCCTCTACGGCGGCGAGGACCCCTCCACCCTGGACGACCCGCTCCTCGAACGCCGGGCCGGGGTGGCCGCGCGGATCTACGAGCTCGCCGCCCCGCACCCCCAGGACCTGTTCGTCGTCATCTCCAACTCCGGCGTCAACAGTGTCATCGTCGAGATGGCCCTGCACGCCAAGGAACGCGGCCACCGGGTCCTGGCCCTCACCTCCCTCACCCACACCCGGGCCGTCCCCGCAGCCCATCCCAGCGGCCGGAAGCTGGCCGACATCGCCGACGTCGTCCTCGACAACGCGGCCCCGCGCGGCGACTCCCTGCTCGAACTGCCCGGCGGCGGCTCGGTCTGCGCCCTGTCCACGCTCACCGGCGTGATGCTGGTCCAGATGACCGTCGCCGAGGCGGCCGGCCGTCTCCTCGCCGCCGGCGAGCGCCCCCCGGTCTACGTCTCGGCCAACGTGCCCGGCGGTTTCGAGGGCAACCTGGAGCTGGAGAAGAAGTACGCGGGCCGGATCCGCCGCACGGCGAGCTGATCCGCGCCCACCCGGACCGGACGGCCGGGGCCCACCACCGGGCCCCGGCCGTTCCGCGTCACCCCACCGGTACCGGCGTCAGCGCCACGGCCAGCGGATAGGCGCCGGTCGCCAGCGGTGTCCGGACGGCACCGGTGCCCGTGTCGACCGGGACGAGTTCGCCCGCGTCGGCCGTGGTGACGTACGCCGTGGCGCCGTTCCAGTCCAGGGCGACGTCGAAGGCCGACCTGCCGACCGTCACCCTCTTGCCCGTCACGCCGGTGACGGTGTCGACGGGGGTGACGGTGTCGCCGGTGCTCGGGCTGACCCACAGGGTCCGGCCGTCCGGCGACAGGGCGAGACCGTAGGCCTGGCCGGAGACCAGGAGCGTCGGCTCGGTGTCCTGCGTGGCCGTGTCGATCGGAGTGACCGTCGAGCCACCGGAGTTGGACACGTACACCCTCTTCCCGTCCGGCGCGGCCACGACGTTGAAGGGGCTCGGGCCCACCGGGACGGCGGCCCCGGCCTTCCGGGTGGTCAGGTCGACCGGCGTGACGGTGTCGTCCTTGATGTTGGGCACGTAGAGGGTGCGGCCGTCCGGGGTGATCGCCATGTTCTCGGGCCCGTTGCCGACCCGGACGGGCGTGCCCGGGGTGAGGGAGGCCGTGTCGACGGGCTGGACCGTGCCGTCCCCGTAGTTGGCGACCCAGAGGGTGGCGCCGTCGGGGGTGAGCGCGAGCCCGGCGGGGACCTTGCCGACCGGGACCGTGGCGGTGACCTTCCCCTGCGCCACGTCGATCACGCTGACCGTGTTCGAGCCCTGGGCGGCCACGTACGCGGTGCGCCCGTCGGCACTCGTGACCACCTCGCCGGGGTTGGCGCCCACGGGGATGTCCGTGGTCTTCTTCGAGGCCAGGTCGATCGAACTGACGGACGCGCCGCTGAAGTCGGCCGTCAGCGCCCTTGGGGTGCCGGTGCCGTCGGTGACCTGTACGGGCAGCGCCCGGCCGACGAGCCCGTCGCCCGACACCACGACGGAGCGCACACCGGCGGACGCGCCGGCCGCGGCGGTCACGGTCACCGTCGCGGACGCGCTGCCCCCGGCCGGGACGGTCACGGTGCCCTCGGCGGGCGAGACGGTGACGCCGTCGGGGACGTTCAGCCTCCACGCGACCGTCCGGGCGGCGGTGTCGGCGTCGTCGGAGAAGGAGAGGGTCACCCGCGCGGAACCGCCCGGCTTCAGGGTGACCGATCCGGGCGAGAACGCGGCGTCCACGCCCGGGTCGGGCGCGTTCTCGGTCTCCGCCGAGTAGAGGAACTGGTCCATCACGCCCGGGGCCACCTGCTGGGGTATCGCGTCCAGCTCCTTGCGCTGGGCCCTGAGCCGGTTCCAGGACGCGGTGACCGCGTCGCCGTCGCCCCGCTTGGCGGCGAGCAGCAGATCCACGGCCGTCTGCCCGGCGGTGCCGTAGCGGCCCAGCTTGTCCAGCCAGGGCGAGGTCTCCCTGAGGAACCCCGGGTTGTCCAGGCGCGCTCGGAGTTCGGCGGGCGTGTCCGCCATGGCGGCGAAGTACGAGCGCAGCGCGGCGGCGGCGCGGTCGAGGCCGGAGTCGTCGTCGTAGGCCCTGCGGAACGCGGCGATGAGCGCGCTCAGCGTGGGGGACTCGGTCGGGTCGAGCTGGGACGAGTGGTTGTTCTCGGCGAAGATCCGCAGCCACGGGGCGGCGTCCGGCCCGGCGAGGTCCCGCACGGAGGCGAGGAAGGCGGCCCGCGGGTCGTAGTCGTCCGGGTTCCACAGATAGGCGGCGGAGGTGAACAGGGCGATCCGGCTCGCCTCGCCCTGCACCATCGGGTTGGCGGTCACGCCGGTCGCCGCCTTCGCCACGCCGGGCTCGCGGCCGGTGTAGGGGCCGAGGAGCAGGCGGCTGGTGACGTAGTCGTTCACCGGGTAGTTGTCCCAGATCAGGATCGGATGGCCGTAGACCTCGCGGGCCTTGGCGACCTGCTCGGCGGTGATGGCCGGGGCGATGACGCCGACGCCGGTCCACTCCACGACCACGGACGGGTCGAGCCGCTCCCGCAGCGCATTCTTGTAGGGGGAGTCGGCGAGGTCGGAGTACTCGGTGGGGACCATCTCCAGCGGCTCCAGACCCGGGTGACCGGCGGAGAAGTCCCGCCACGCCCGGTTGAGCAGATGGGCCTGGGCCGCTCCGGCGGCGCCGCCTCCCGTGCCGAACTCCCGCTCGTCGGCCGGGCAGTTCCACTTGGTGTAGCTGATGTCGTCCAGCGGGATCGCGAAGGAGCGCACGCCGATGGCGTACAGCGAGTCCAGCTTGCGGACGAGGGCCTGGAGGTCGGCGTCCGAGGAGTAGCAGACCGAGAGGCCGGGCGAGAGGGCGTAGGTGAAGCGGACGTGGTCGGCGGCGGCCCGGTCGACCAGTTCCTTCAGCCGCCGCAGTTCGGCGGCCGGGTAGGGATCGCGCCAGCGGGCGCGCAGGTACGGGTCGTCCTTGGGGGAGTAGACGTACACGTTCTGCTTGGTGCGGCCGTAGAAGTCGAGCTGGTCGAGCCGCTCGGCGTGCGACCAGGGGGTGCCGTAGAAACCCTCGATCACACCGCGCAGCGCCGCCGTGGGCCAGTCCCGGACGGTCGCCTCGGGCAGGGTCCGGGTGACCAGTTGGCGCAGGGTCTGGGCGGCGTAGAAGGTGCCGGTGGGGTCGGCGCCGGACAGGGCGAGGAGGGTGCGGCCGTCCCTGCGGCCCGAGGCGAGGACGTAACCGCCGGAGGGCAGTCCCGCCGGGGAGGGGGCCTTCAGGCGTCTCAGGGCCGGGGCCGTCGCGGCGTTCTCCTCCGGTCCGCCGAGGAAGACGGTGAAGGCGGCCCGTGCGGGCGGGCGGGTGACCGTCTCGATCCGCCGGGCTCCGGCGTCGCGCAGGACGGTCTCGACGACCCGCCGTGCCGACGGGTCGGTGCCCCGCCCGACGACCGCCACGACCCGGTCGGGGACCGTGAACCGGCCGGGACCCGTGTGCATGGTCTTCGGTCGCGGCCACACCTGGGGCGGATGGCCCTTCGGGGGCACGTTCGGTGCGGCGGCCGCGGGCGGCACCGGCGTGAGCGTGAGGCCCAGGGCCAGCAGCGGCGCGGCGGCGAGCCGTCTGAAACGAGTGGCTGGGAACACGGATGCTCCTTCCGGGGGCCGGCGTCACCGGCCCGTGGGGGAAGAGGTGAATGGAGCCACCGAGTGATGCTAGAGATGCTGAATGCATCAATCAATGGCGCCTGTTCGGAGGATCGTCCGCGCCGCGCCTCTTGACGCGGCCCGCACCGGCTCACAGACTGGCTTGACTACGTAGTCATCAGAGGCCGCACCTTCGGCGTGCTAAGCCTGACTACGTAGTCGGACAGCGACATCGACGGACCCGCCGACCTCCCTGGGAGCGCCCATGACCACGAGCGGAGCCGACGGCACCCCGCCCGTCGGCGGGCGCCGCCGCCGCGGACCCGGCATGACCGAGGTCGCCCGGGCCGCCGGGGTGTCGCAGAAGACCGTGTCCCGCGTCGTCAACGGCGAGCCGCACGTCAGCCCCGAGGTCCGCGACCGCGTCCTCAGGGCCATCCGCGAGCTGGACTACCGTCCCAACACCGCGGCCCGCGCCCTGCTCCTCGGCCGCTACCGCCGGATCGGCGTGGTCTCGCTGGGCAGTTCGCTCTACGGCCCGTCGACCCTGCTCATCGCCCTGGAGCGGGCCATGCAGCGCGCCGGGTACTCCGTCGCCCTGGCCAGCACCCTGGAGGGCCAGCGCGTCTCGGCGGCCGTGGACGCGCTGCTGGAACAGGGCGTGGACGGGATCGTGCTGTCCGAACCCATCGACGACGGCACGCCGCTCAGACTGAGCGCGGACGTGCCGGTGGTCAGCCTCGGAGAGGGCGTGGAGCTGACCCTGGGCACGAGTGCCGTGGTCGGCGCCGACGGCGTCACGGCCGCCCGGCTCGCCACCGAGCACCTGCTCTCCCTGGGCCACCGCACCGTCTGGCACCTCCCCGGGCCGCAGGACTGGTGGGCAGCCCGCGACCGCCTGCGCGGCTGGCGCGAGGCCCTCGCCGCCGCCGGCGCGCCCGAACCGCCCCTGCCGTCACCCGGCGACTGGAGCCCGGCCTCCGGATACGCCGCGGGGCGCCAGCTGGCCCGGCTCTCCGACGTCACGGCCGTCTTCGCCGCCAACGACGACATGGCCATCGGCGCCCTGCGCGCGTTCGCCGACGCCGGGCGCGCCGTCCCCGGTGACGTGAGTGTCGTCGGCTACGACGACATCCCCGCCGCCGCCTACCTCTCCCCGCCGCTGACCACCGTCCGGCAGAACTTCGCCGCCGTCGCCGACCGCGCCGTCGACGTACTGATCGCCCAGATCGAGGGCCGCCCCGCACCGGCCGCACCGGCCGACCGGGCGGTCGAACTGACCGTACGGGCCTCGACCGGGCCGGTACGCGACCCCGGCCCCGCGCGCCGACCCGCCCCGGCCCCCTGACCGCTTCCGCGCCCCACCCCCGCCCCGGCCCCCTACCTCTTTCCGCCCGCCCCCGACCCGACCGCCCCCCACCCCGTCGACCGTCGGCGTCACGGCCGCCACGGCACCCCGCCGCCGGCCGGATCCGCCCTGCCCGCGTGCGCCGTCCGGGACCGCCGACGCACGCGCCGCCCGCCCGCCGGGCGCCACCGGCCCGAGCCGCACCACGTGAGGAGCCACGTGTGTACACCCCACCGCCCCCACCGCCCCCGTCCCCGCCGACCCGCCGCGCCCTGCTGCGCGGAACCCTCGGCCTCGGAACCACCGCCGCACTCGCCGCCTGCGGCGGGGGCAGCACCACCCCCCGCACCTCCGGCGACGTCACCCTCTCCCTGTGGACCCACGACCCCGGCTACGAGGCGTTCTTCGCCGAGGGCGTCCCGGAGGCCGACCGCGCCACCGACTTCCGCTACCACCTGAAGGTCACCCGCGCCGGCGCCCCGGACATCGTCACCAAGCTGCTCGCCCAGGCCGTCGCCGGGCGCGGCACCCCCGACCTCGTCGGCTTCGAGATCGGCAGCTTCCCCCGCATGCTGCGCGGCGACATCGCCGAGCGGCTGCTGTACGACTTCACCCCCGACATCGAGGCCGTGCCCGGCCTCAAGGACGACCTGCTGCCCGCCCGGACCGCCCCCTTCAGCAAGGACGGCAGGGTCTACGCCTTCGACTCGGACACCCCGATGGTCGTCTACTTCTACCGCCACGACCTCTTCGAGAAGTACGGCCTACCCGAAGACGCGGCCACCTGGGAGGAGTTCGCCGAGGCCGGCGCCCGGGCGTATGGGGACCACGGGGCCTCGATGTGCGTGGTCTCCACGGTGGGCAGCGACCCGGCCCAGGTCGTGCAGTCCTTCCAGATGCTGCTCTACCAGCGCGGCGGCACCTTCTTCGACGCCGCCGGGAACCTGCTCCTGGACTCGCCCGAGGCCGAGGAGGTGCTGCGGTTCCTCTGCGACGGGCTGCGCAGCGGCTTCGCCGTCGAGGTCTCCGACTACTACGGCGCCGGCATGCAGACCGCGCTGAAGCGGGGCCGGGTCATCGGCCTGCCCATGGCCATCTGGTACAAGAACTACGGCCTGGTCACCAACGTGCCCGAGCAGAAGGGCCGTTGGCGGGTCCGCGCCCTGCCCCGCTTCGGCAACGGCGGCGGTGTGACCGCGGCGCTGGGCGGCACCGGCTTCGGCGTCGTCAAGGACAAGGCCAACACCCGCGCGGCCAGGGAGTTCCTCTTCCGGACGTGGCTCACCCACGACGGCCAGGTCCGCCGCTTCACCGAGACCGGCTATCTGCCCACCCGCCGCTCGGTGTTCGACGACCCCCGCCTGGGCGCCTACACGGACGACTTCTGCGGCGGCCAGCGGCTCTTCCGCCTCTACCGCTCCCTGCTCCCGGACGTGCCGCCGTTCCACCAGAGCCCCGACCAGTCGATCCTCTACGACGTGCTCGGGGGGAACCTGCTGCGGGCCTACAAGGGGGATCTGTCGCCCCGTCAGGCGCTGCGGCGGACGGCGGCCGATTTCCGTGACCAGGCCGGGCGGTAGTCCGGATCAGGAGGACCCCACATGACCACCACCGTCGCCGGGCCGCCCGGCGCCACCCGTGCGCACAGCGCCCCGGGCCGGGAGGCACACCGCCCCCGCCGGGCCTGGGCGCCCTACCTCTTCGTCTCGCCCTTCTATCTCCTCTACGCCCTGTTCATGCTGGTCCCGATCGGCGTCTCGCTGTGGCTGAGCCTCACCGAGTGGGTCGGGCTCGGCACACCGCACTGGGTGGGGCTGCGCAACTACCGCCTCCTCGCCACCGACATAAGCTTCCACCGGGCCCTCGGCAACACCGCCGTCTTCGTGCTGGTCGCGGTCTTCCTCGTCGTCCCGCTCGCGCTGCTGATCGCCCAGGCCCTCAACACCCGCGGCCTGCGCGTGCGCGACCTGTGGCGCACCGCCTACTTCGTGCCGATCGTGGTCTCCCCGATCCTGGTCGCCCTGATCTTCGGCCTGATCTTCGACCGGCAGTTCGGACTGGCCAACGCGGTGCTGCGCTCCCTGTTCGGCACCGGCGGCGTCGACTGGCTGGGCGACCCGAACCTGGCCAGGATCAGCATTGCCCTGGTCATGCTGTGGCGCTGGACCGGCTACCTCACCGTCTTCTTCCTCGCCGGGCTGCAGAACGTGCCCCGGGAGCTGTACGAGGCCGCCGCCCTCGACGGGGCCGGACGGCTGCGCACCTTCACCACCGTCACCCTGCCGGCGCTGAAGCCCGTGACGGCGTTCGTCGTCGTCACGTCCTTCATCTGCGCGGCCCAGATCTTCGAGGAGCCCTACCTGCTGACCGGCGGCGGACCGGCCGAGTCGACCCTCTCGGTGACCATGTTCATCTACCGGGCCGCCTTCCAGCGCCAGCAGTTCGGCTACGCGGCGGCCGCCGCCGTCGTCCTCTTCGTCCTCGTCTTCGGCCTCAGCCGGCTCGTCAACCGGCTCCTCGGCATCGGGAGGGCCGCATCGTGACACGCGCCCGGCTGCCCCTCTACGTCTTCCTGGTCCTGCTGTTCGTGGGCTTCCTCGGCCCGCTGGCGTGGGCGCTCAGCGGCTCGTTCAAACCGCGCGGCGACATCTTCGGCTACCCGCCGGAACTCGTCCCGGACCCCTTCACGCTGGACAACTACCGCACCCTGCTCACCGAGCAGCCCTTCGGCCGCTGGTTCCTGATGAGCACGGTGGTCGCCGTCGTCGCCACCACCGTGTCCGTCTTCGTGTGCGCCCTCGCCGGCTACGGCTTCGCCAAGTTCCGCTTCGCCGGGAAGCGGCTGCTGTTCGACGTCATGTTCAGCTCGCTGTCGATCCCGTTCGCGGTGATCCTCGTGCCGCTGTTCGTGATCCTCGTCAAGACCGGCCTCGGCAGCCCCTGGTTCGCGCTGATCGTGCCCTGGGTGGCGCCCGCCTTCGGGATCTTCATGATGCAGCAGTACATCGTGCAGTCCGTCCCGGACTCGGTGCTGGAGGCCGCCCGGATCGACGGGGCGAGCGAGTTCGGCATCTTCCGGACCATCGTGCTGCCCCTGCTGCGGCCCTCGCTGGGCGCCCTGGCCGTCTGGCAGTTCCTGCAGAGCTACAACAGCTTCCTGTGGCCGCTGGTGCTGGTCTCCGACAGCTCCCAGTACACCCTGCCGCTGGGCCTGCAGACGCTGTTCGTGTCGGAGCAGCGGCAGTACGACCTCGTGCTCGCCGGAGCCGTCCTCGCCGTCCTGCCCGCCGTCGCCCTCTTCGTGCTGCTGCGCAAACAGCTCCTCGAAGGCCTGTCCACGGGCGCGGTCAAGGGCTGACGTCCCTCTCGATTCCCCTCTAGGAGAAGCATGTTCGAGCTGCCCCGACGCGTCCTGTTCGGTGCCGCGTACTACCACGAGTACCAGCCGTACGACCGCCTCAAGGACGACCTCGACCTGATGGCCGAGGCCCGCTTCACGGTGATCCGCGTCGGCGAGTCCGTGTGGTCCACCTGGGAGCCCGAGAACGGCCGCTTCGACCTCGACTGGCTCCAGCCGGTCCTGGACGGCGCCCACGAGCGCGGCATCTCCGTCATCCTCGGCACGCCGACCTACGCGGTGCCGCCGTGGCTGGCCCGCCAGTACCCGGAGATCACGGGGGAGACCCGCACCGGCGAGCGGCTCGGCTGGGGCGCCCGCCAGGAGGTCGACCTCACCCATCCGGCGTTCCGCTTCCACGCCGAGCGGATCATCCGCAGGATCACCGAACGGTACGCCGACCACCCCGCGGTCATCGGCTACCAGGTCGACAACGAGCCCGGCCTGCATCTGCTGCACAACCACGGCGTCTTCCAGCGCTTCACCGACGAACTGCGCGCCCGGTACGGCGACGTGGAGACCCTCAACCGCGAGTGGGGCCTGGTCTACTGGTCGCACCGGCTGTCCACCTGGGCCGATCTGTGGACCCCCGACGGCAACGCCCAGCCGCAGTACGACCTGGCGTGGCGGCGCTTCCAGGCCCGGCTCGTCACCGAGTTCATCTCCTGGCAGGCGGACATCGTGCGCGAGTACGCCCGCCCCGGCCAGTTCGTCACCACCTGCATCTCCTACGACCGCCAGGGCGTCGAGGACGACCGGCTCACCGACCGCCTCGACGTCACCGCGGGCAACCCGTACTACACGATGCAGGACGCCCTCGCCCTCCCGGACACCGGCGGCGACGGCCAGAACTGGACGACGAACGGCACCTGGGCGCTGTACCGCAGCGCCGACCGCATGTACTCCTCCCGCCAGGAGCCCTTCCTGGTGACGGAGACCAACGCGCAGGCCATCGGCGGGCCCTGGGACAACCGCCCCGCCTACGACGGCCAGTGGCGCCAGGCCGCCTGGGCGCTGATCTCCCGCGGCGCGTCGATGATCGAGTACTGGCACTGGCACACCCTGCACTTCGGCGCCGAGACCTACTGGGGCGGCATCCTCCCGCACCACGGGCGCCCCGGCCGCGTCTACCGCGAACTGGCGGCCCTGGGCGCCGAGTTGGAGAAGGCCGGGGACCTCGTGTCGGCCCTCACCCCGGACGCCGACGTCGCCTTCCTCTACGACGGCCCCAGCAAGTGGGCGCTCCAGGGGCAGCCGCCGCTGGCCGACGCCGACGGGAACCCGGACGGGCGGTCGTACGAGCGGATCTTCGACGCCTTCTACCGGGGTGCCTTCGAGGCGGGGCTCCAGACCCGCGTACTGCACCCCGGGCAACTCCCGGACGCCGACCTGCCGCCTCTCCTGGTCGTCCCCGCCTACTACGCCGCCGACGACGCCGTCCTCGACCGGCTGAGCGCCTACGCCGAGGCCGGCGGCCACCTCGTCCTCGGCCCCCGCACCGGCTACGGCGACACCGAGGCCCGGGCCCGCACCGACCTGCAGCCGGGGCGGCTCGCCGAGGCGGCCGGGGTGACGTACGACGAGTTCAGCAACCTGCGCGACCCGCTGCCCGTCACCGGCACCGAGTCCCTCCCCCTGCCGGCCGACGCGCACGCCCTGCACTGGGCGGACGGGCTGCGGCCGCAGGGCGCCGAGACGCTGGCGGCGTACGTGCACCCGCACTTCGGCCGCTGGCCCGCCGTCACCACCCACCGCCACGGTGCCGGGCGTGTCACCTACGTGGGCACCGTGCCCGACCCGGTCCTCGCCCGGGCCCTGTTCGACCGGTACGCGCCCGACGGCGCCTGGCGCCCGGCGCACCCGAGCGTCACGGCCGCCTCGGCGACCGCCCGCGACGGCCGCCGCGTGCGCTTCCTGCACAACTGGTCGTGGCAGGAGGTGTCCGTGCCGGTGCCCTCGGCCCTGCGGGACGTGCTGTCGGAGACCGTGTACGCCGACGCGGTGCCGCTCGGACCCTGGGACGTCAAGGTGCTCCTGGAGGAGACCGGCTGACAACCATCCGTTCCGCCCGGCGAGTTCCGGCCGCCCGTTCGCTGGGCATCGTGTCAGGGGCGCGGGCCGTGCCGTCCCGGAGGGGGAGCGGGCGGGCCGTGGAGGCCTGGCGAAGGGATGGGAACCATGACGTCACCGCTGCCCTCGGGAGAGACGTTGCCGCAGCCGGTGCTGAACCCGCCGGCGTCGGTCGCGGTGTTCCTCGTCGCCACGATCGACCCGGGCGGGGAGGCCGCCGTACGTGAGGTGCTGGGCTCCCTCGCGGGGCTCGTGCGGTCCGTCGGCTTCCCCAGCCCCGACGGCGGCCTCGGCTGCGTCGCCGGGGTCGGGTCCCGGGCGTGGGGCCGGGTGTTCGGCGGGCCGCGGCCCGCCGAGCTGCACCCCTTCCGGGAACTGGCGGGGCCCCGGCACCACGCCCCGTCCACGCCGGGCGACCTGTTCTTCCACCTCAAGGCCGCCCGCACCGACCTGTGCTTCGCCCTCGCCGCAGAGCTCGTGCGGCGGCTGCGCGGCGCGGTCACCGTGCGGGACGAGACGCAGGCGTTCTCCTACTTCGACTCGCGCAACCTCCTCGGCTTCGTCGACGGCACGGAGAACCCCGTCGGCCCGGCCGCGGCGGACGCGGCCCTGGTCGGCGAGGAGGACCCCGGCTTCCGCGGCGGCAGTTACGCGATCGTGCAGAAGTACCTGCACGACGTGGACTCCTGGGAGGCCCTCGCCGTCGAGGCGCAGGAGAAGGTGATAGGCCGCACCAAGCTCACCAACCTCGAACTGGACGCGCCCGGCTCCCACAAGGACGTCAACACCGTCCTCGGCCCGGACGGCTCCGAGCAGAAGATACTGCGCTCGGCGATGCCGTTCGGCAGGCCCGGGCACGGGGAGTTCGGCACGTACTTCGTGGCCTACGCGCGCACGCCCGGGATACCCGAGACGATGCTGCGCAAGATGTTCCTGGGCGGACCGGGCTCGGGGCCCGATCCGCTGCTGGACTACTCGCGGGCCGTCACCGGCAGCCTGTTCTTCGTGCCTCCGGCGGACTTCCTGGAGTCGCTGCCCGAGGGCTGACTCAGAGCACCTTGCGGTGCAGGAGGGCCGACAGTACGAGGGCGCCCGGCAGCAGAGGCAGCCACACGGTCAGGACGCGGTAGCCGATGACGGTGGCCGTGGCCGTGCCCACGGGCGCCCCGAACGCGGCCATGGCGAAGACCAGCGCCGCGTCCACGGGGCCGATGCCGCCCGGCGCGGGCACGGCCCCGACCGCGGTGCCGGCCACCAGCAGCGCGAGGATCACCTGCGTCCAGGACAGCGGCAGTCCGAGCGAGAACCCGACCGTGGCGATCACACTGCCCTGGAGCAGCGGGGTGGCGGCCGCACCGCCCCACAGGGCGAGCACGCGGCCGGGGCGGGTGTGCAGCTCGCGGGCGTCGGTCAGGGCGGTGCGCACAAAACCGAGGACGGGGCGGCGCAGTGCCCGCGCGGTCACCAGGAGCACGGCGCCCGCGGCGAGCGCGAGCACGGCACCGCCCGCCGCCAGGAGCAGCGTGCGGTCGTCGGGGACGAGCGCGCCGAGCCGCAGGACGTCCGGGAACGCCACCAGGAACACCAGCAGCACGAGCGTCCTGGCGACCGGCTTGACCAGGGAGTACAGGGCGATCGACGCGGTGGCCCGGGGGAGGGCGATGCCGCGGCGCTGCAGGAAGCGCAGCGTCACGGCGTGCGCGCCGAGGCCCGCCGGCAGCACCTGGTTCGCGGCACCGGCGGCGAACTGCGAGGCCACCAGCAGGCCCGGTGGCAGCCGCTCCGGCAGGGCGCCCTGCCGGACGCAGGCGGCGGCCACCCAGGTCAGGCAGGTGCAGAGGAAGGCGGCGAGCAGCCACCAGGGGTCGGCGGAGGCCAGTCGCGCGGCCCCGTCGTACGCGGCCCGCCGGTCGACCAGGGCCCACACGCCGATCAGCAGCAGCGGGAGCAGGACCAGGGCCGGCCGGGCCAGGCGGGCGACGGCGGGGGAGCGGCGCGGAGCGGCGGGGCAGGGGGCGGTGGGGAGCGGTGCGGGGAGTGTTTCGAGCTGGAGCTGGGACACGGCGTACGTCGTCCTTCCGCGTCGCGCCCGGGGACAGGGCGGACGGATGCAGGGCGAGGCGAGGGGACGCCGGAAACGTGCCCGCCCGGTGTGACGGCCCGGTGTCCGCCAGAAAAAGCGACAGGGGCGGGAGAGCGACACGGCCGAATCGACCGACCGCCACACCCCGCCACCATCACGCCGCTGCCGACATGCGCCCCGCCTCCCGCCCCGCTACCGTCATGCAGCCGCCGACATGCGCCTCCGCCCTACGCCACACCACCCCCGACATGCGCCCCGCCTCACGCCCCGCCACCGTCACGCCGCCGCCGACATGCCCTCCGCCCGGCGCCACCACCTCACCACCCCCCGCACGGCCTACGCCGCCTCCACCCCCGCCACCGGAAACCCCGCGCTCCGCAGGACCCGCCGCTCCGCGTCCACCGCGAACACCTCGCAGTGCTCCCGGGACGCCGCCCACCGCACGCCCTCCGTGCCGAGGGCGAACGCCGCCGTGGCGACCGAGTCCGCCTCGGTCAGGGTCGGGGCCACGACGGTCATGCTGAGGAGGCCGGTCGCCGGGCGGCCCGTGCGGGCGTCGATGATGTGGTCGCCGCGTTCGTAGCGGGCGGACGTGGCGACGGCCCGGTCCGTGAGGTCCAGGACCGTGCACAGCCGGTCCGCGTGCTCGGGGTGGCGGACGCCGACGCGCCAGGGGCCGCCGGCGGCGACCACATCCCCGCCCGCGTTGAGGCAGAATCGCCGTGCCCCGGCAGCCGACAGCAGCTCCGCGCCCCGCTGCACCGACCAGCCCTTCACCACGGCGCACGGGTCCAGGCACCGGCCGGGCAGCCGCACGTCGAACGCGCCCCCGCTCGCGATCCGGTACTCCTCGCACAGGTCCAGGACCTCCCGGAGTTCCGGGCTCGGGGCCGCCACCTCCCCGCGGTCCAGCCGGGACACCTCGCTGTCCGGCCGGAACGGGCTGAACCGCGCGTCGACCTCCCGCAGCCACGCGAACAGGTCGTCCACCGGTGCCTCGGGGAAGCCCTCGTCGTCGATGCGCACCGACACCGGGAACCCCATGACGTGCTCGACGCGCCGCATCCGTCAGCCCTTCGCGTCGAGGGCGGCCTGGAGCGACTCCCTGTAGCCGTCGCTGGTGATCGTGGCGCCGGACACCGTGTCGATGTCCGCGCTCTGCGCCTGCAGGGTCTCCTCGATCAGCTTGGGCACGGCGGCCGTGGTCTGCGGATGGTTCGGCTGCCGCAGCATCCGCACCGAGGCGATCCGGTCGCCCTCGAAGGTGACCTCGACCTGTACCGGCCCCTTCTCCGTGTCGACCGTGGACCCCGACACGACTGTGGACGTCGTGCCGCCTGACCCCGTGGACGACGAGACCGAGGGCGTCGACGCGGGCGCCGCGGCCTCCGTGGCGGTCGACGACGACCCGGTGTCGGGGGAGGGCGCGTAGCGCCAGACCGGGACCAGGCCGGCGACGCTGAGGACGAGGACGGGTATGGCTCGCTTCACGACAGTCTCCTCGTCATCCGGCCAGGCTGAAGCGTTCGAAGTGGATCTGCGGCCCGGGCACGCCCAGCTCGCGCAGGCTGCCGAGCACCGCGTTCATCATCGGCGGCGGACCGCACAGGTAGACGTCCCGCCCGGCGATGTCCGGCACCAGCCGCGCCAGCTCGTCCGGCGCCAGCCGGTCCGGCACGGGCGGGCCCGTGACCAGGTGCAGTTCGGCGCCCTTGGCGACGGCGAGATCGCGCAGCTCGTCGTAGAGGACCGCGTCCCGGTCCGTGGCCACCCGGTAGATCACGACCGCGTGGCCGTGCAGCTCCTCCAGCAGGGCCCGGATCGGGGTGACACCGACGCCGCCGGCGATGAGCAGGGCGTCCGGGCGGGTGCGGTGCAGGGTGGTGAAGGCGCCGTAGGGGCCCTCGGCGAACACGCGCGTGCCCACCTTCAGGTGCCGCAGGGCCGCGCTGCCGTCGCCCGCCCGCTTGGCGGTCAGCCGCAGCGTACGGCCGTCGGGGGCGGCGGACAGGGAGAACGGGTTCGCCTGCCACCAGCGGTCCTTCGTCAGGAACCGCCACAGGAAGAACTGGCCGGCCCGGGCGGGCAGCCGGTCCAGATCGCGGCCCGTGATGTAGACCGACACGACGTCGTCGTTCTCGGGGACGACGGCCGTCACGCGCAGCCGGTGGCGCAGGTTCCGCCACAGCGGCAGCACCAGCCGGCCCGTGAACACCGAGGCGAGGGCCACGCCCCACACGCCGTACCAGTACGCCTCCGCCACCGCCGACGAGGTGAACGTCGTGCCCGCCGCGACCTGGTGCGTGAACGCCAGCACCACCGCCACATAGGTGTACAGGTGGATGAAGTGCCAGGTCTCGTAGGCCAGCCGGCGCCGGGCGTAGCGGGCCGACACCGCGCCGACCACGATGATGACCGCCAGCGCGACGATGGCCCGCAGCACGCCCTCGACCGTCTCGGCGAGGTCCACCAGCTGGTTCACCGGGTCCAGGGACGAGGCCTGCGCGTAGCCGAACACGATGAACACGGCATGCGCCAGCAGCAGCCACAGCACCGAGAAGCCCGTCCAGCGGTGCCAGGACGTCAGCCGGTCCATGCCGATCCGCCGGTCGAACCAGGGCAGCCGCGCCACCAGCAGCAGCTGGAACGCCATGAGCAGCGCACCGAACAGCCCGGTCAGCCGGCCCAGCACGATCAGCGCGTTCGAGGCGAAACCGGCCTGGACGAAGAAGACGGTCACCACGACCGCGTTGGCGAGCAGCACCGCGTACAGGCCGGTGCGGCCCACCACTCTGGGCCGCACGCCCGGGCGGGTCGCCGTGGGAGGTTGTCGGAGGGTCGTCACGGTCGGCAGCTCCTTGATCGGATCCTGGGATACCGAGCTTGGCCTCGGGGAGCTGTCGGAATACTGTCGCTCAACTTTCAAGTGTTTATCGATCCCGCAGCGAGAGGGCGGACGGCTAGGGGGAGGCCGCACAGGTGAAGCACTATGAGCGGGTGGAGAAAGTACGACTGCTCGTCGTCGACGACGACCCGCCCATCGCCGACCTCGTCGCGACCGTCGCCCGCTACGAGGGCTGGGAGGCGGTCACCGCGTACACCGGCGAGGACGCGCTGAAGCGGGCCGCCGAGTTCCACCCGGACATCGTGGTGCTCGACCTGATGCTGCCCGGCGTGGACGGCTTCGGCGTCCTGGACCGGCTGCGCGCCTCCGGCACGATGGTGCCGGTGGTGTTCCTCACCGCCCGCGACGGTGTCGCCGACCGGGTCGCCGGTCTCACCCGGGGCGGCGACGACTACCTGGTCAAGCCGTTCGCCGTGGAGGAGCTGATGGCCCGGCTGCGGACCGTGCTGCGGCGCAGCGCCGGCCCGTCCTTCCAGCGGTCCGTGCTGCAGATCGGCGACCTCACGATGGACGAGGACACCCGCGAGGTGCGGCGCGGCGAGAAGCTGCTCTCGCTGACCCCCACCGAGTACGAGGTGCTGCGCTACCTGATGCGCAAGTCGCCCACCGTGCTCACCAAGGCGCAGATCCTCGACCACGTGTGGGAGTACGGCTTCGGCGGCCGCTCCAACGTCGTCGAGCTGGTCGTCAGCCGGCTGCGCCGCAAGCTCGACGAGACCGACGACGGCGCCGCCCCGCTGATCCACACCGTGCGCGGCTTCGGGTACGTGCTGCGACAGGTCTCCGAGTGATCGCCCGGCTGCGGCGGGCCTACCGCAGGATGCGCCTGGGCACCCGGCTGGCCCTGGGCCTCGGCGCCCTGTCGCTGGTGGTGTTCGCCGTGGTCGGCACGGCCCTGACCACCTACATGCGCGACTACCTGTCGGCCCAGCTCGACACGCAGCTGGCGCAGGCCCAGATCGCCCAGTCCAAGAGCATCGCGGACTACGGCACCCTCTCGGGCAAGAAGTACTACAGCTGGTTCTACGCCGTGTACGACGTGTCGGACGGCAGGCCCGAGCTGCGCAGGCCCGAGGATCCGGTCGACCTGCCCAAGGACGTCGACGACTTCACGGCCCTCGCCTCGGCCCAGACCGCCGCGCACAGGGAGCTGCTGCGCACCGAGCACCTCAAGGGCGCGGGCACCTACCGGCTGCGCGCCTGCGAGGTCGAGCCCGGGGTGGTCCTGGTCAGCGCCGCGCCCATGGAGGACATCGAGGACACGGTCGGGCAGCTGATCACCATCCAGGTCGTCACCTTCGCCCTGGCGCTGCTCGCCCTGGTCGTCTTCGGCCGCCGGATGCTGCGCCGCGGCCTGAAACCGCTGAGCGACATGGCGAGCACCGCGCACGGCATCGCCTCGCACGACCTGACCGAGTCGGCGGCCCGGCTCCCGCTGCGCGCCGACGGCCGGGACGGCGGGCCGGAGGTGGACGAGCTGCGGACCGCCTTCAACACCATGCTGGAGCACATCGACGACTCCCTCGCCGTGCGCGCGCAGGCCGAACAGCGGCTGCGCCGGTTCGTCGCCGACGCCTCGCACGAACTGCGCACCCCGCTGATGTCGGTGCGCGGCTACGCCGACCTCTTCCAGTACGCCGCCGCCAACGCCCCCGAGGAACGCGAACGGCACCTGGCCCGGCTGCGCGCCGAGGCGGCCCGGATGGGCGTCCTCCTCGACGACCTGCTGCTGCTCGCCCGGCTCGACGCGGCCGAGGTGGAGACGCCGCTGCGGCTGGAGGACGCCGACCTGACGGACCTGGTGGGCCAGGCCGCCGACGCCTTCCGCGCCGGCCGCCCCGACCATCCGCTGACCGTGCGGACGGGCCCTCCCGTACGGCTGCGCATGGACCCGCTGCGGATCCGCCAGGTCGTCGACAACCTCCTGACCAACGCCGCCGTGCACACCCCCGCGGGTACGAAGGTGTCCGTCGAGGTGTGCGTCACGCCCGGCACGGCCGAGGTGCGGGTCACCGACACCGGGCCGGGCATCCCGGCCGACGACCGGGACCGCGTCTTCGACCGCTTCTACCGCGTCGACAAGGCCCGCAGCCGCGACCGCGGCGGCAGCGGCCTGGGCCTCGCGGTCGCCCAGTCGCTGGTCCGGGCCCACGGCGGCCGGATCGACCTGAACAGCGAGCCGGGCTCGACCGTGTTCACCGTGTGCCTGCCCCGGAACGGTGTGGGCCCTGCGGACCGGTGACGGCGGCCCTCTAGACTCGACCGGCGACAGCCCGTACGACCATGGCCAAAAGTCTCCGCCAACCCGAAGGGCTCCGGCGTCTTGATACGGATGGAATCAGTCACCAAGCGGTACCCGGACGGCACGGTGGCGGTCGACCGGCTCTCGCTGGAGATACCCGACCGCTCGATCACCGTCCTCGTCGGACCGTCGGGCTGCGGCAAGACGACCACCCTGCGCATGATCAACCGGATGGTCGAACCCACCGAGGGAACGATTCTCCTCGACGGCGCGGACATCCAGCGACAGCCCGTCACCACCCTGCGCCGCTCCATGGGTTACATCATCCAGAACGCCGGCCTCTTCCAGCACCGCACCATCGTCGACAACATCGCCACCGTGCCCCGCATGCTCGGCTGGGGCAAGCAGAAGGCCCGCGCCCGGGCGGCCGAGCTGATGGAGCGGGTGGGCCTGGACGCCGCGCTCGCCAAGCGGTACCCGTACCAGCTCTCCGGCGGCCAGCAGCAGCGCGTCGGCGTGGCCCGGGCGCTCGCCGCCGACCCGCCGGTGCTCCTCATGGACGAGCCGTTCTCCGCCGTCGACCCGGTGGTCCGCAAGGGCCTCCAGGACGAACTGCTGCGCATCCAGGACGAGCTGGGCAAGACCATCGTCTTCGTCACCCACGACATCGACGAGGCGATCAAGCTCGGCACCATGGTCGCCGTGATGCGCACCGGCGGGCACCTCGCCCAGTACGCGCCGCCCGCCGAGCTGCTGTCCAGCCCCGCCGACGCCTTCGTCGAGGACTTCCTCGGCGCCGACCGCGGCATCCGGCGGCTGTCGTTCTTCCCGTCCGCGCGGCTGGAGTTGACGACCGGCCCGGTGATCCCGCTCGACGCGACCGCCGAGCAGATCGCCGCCCCCGGCGCGGACCACCTCCTGGTGACCGACGCGGACGGCCGCCCGCTCGGCTGGGGCGCGCCCCGCGACCTGACGGCCGGTGCCATCCGGCCCGCCGAACTCCTGCCCCACGGGCGGCCGTTCGTGCCGGGCACCGACTCGCTGCGGGCCGCCCTCGACTGCGCCGTGCTCTCCCCGACCGGCTGGGCCGTCGCGGTGGACGCCGACGGGCGGGTGACCGGAGTGGTCTCGCAGCAGACCATCGGGGAGGCGATCCGCAGCGCCCACGCCGCCGACCACGCCGACGAGGCCAGGGTCTCGTCGTGAACGGCTTCCTCGACGGTTCCTTCGACATCCCGAGCGACCTCCAGCACAGCTGGCTCGGCCTGATCGGACTGCATCTGCGCGAGGCGCTGCTGCCCGTCCTGGCCGGGCTGCTGCTCGCGCTGCCGCTCGCCCAGCTGTGCGTCCGGTTCCGCTGGCTGTACCCGCCCCTGCTCGGCGCCACCACCGTCCTCTACGCCATCCCGTCGCTGGCCTTCTTCGTCGTCCTCATCGACTACACCGGCCAGACCGAGCTGACCGTGATGATCCCGCTGGCCGTGTACAGCCTCGTGGTGCTCGTCCCGGCCATCGTCGACGGGGTGCGCTCGGTGCCGCAGGAGACCCTGGCCGCCGCCACCGCCATGGGCTTCGGGCCCGTTCGCCGTTACCTCCAGGTGCAGTTGCCGATCGCCGTGCCCGCCATCATGGCCGGGCTGCGGGTCGCCACCGCCTCCAGCATCTCGCTGGTCAGTGTCGGCGCCCTGATCGGCAACCAGGGCGCGCTCGGCAACCTGCTCGCCGCCGCGCAGAAGTACGACCGCCCCGAACTGGCCCTGAACTCCGTGCTCACCACGGCCGCCCTGGCCATCGTGTGCGACGCCCTGCTGGTGCTGCTGCGCGTCGCGCTGACCCCCTGGATGCCGAACGGCACCCGCAGGCGCCCGAAGACGGCCACGCGGCAACGGCCCGTGCCCGAGGACGTGATCCGGTGAACGTACTGAACTTCGTCAACGCCTTCTTCAGCGACAGCGCCCACTGGCACGGCTACGACGGCATCCCGCAACGCCTGCTGGAACACGTCCAGTTCTCGCTGCTGGCGCTGGCCCTGGCCGCAGCGATCGGCCTGCCCGTCGGCCTGCTGACCGGGCACACCGGACGCGGCGGCAACGCGCTCGCCTTCGTCGCCACCGCGGCCCGCGCGCTGCCCAGTTTCGGCTTGCTGGTGCTCATCGTCATCCTCATGGGATTCGGCCTGCTGCCCGTGATGATCCCGCTGGTCATCCTCGCCGTCCCGCCGATCCTGGTGACCACCTACGAGGCGGTCCGCTCCGTCGACCCCGCCCCGGTCGACGCCGCCCGGGGCATGGGCATGCGGGAGTCGCGGATCCTCTTCCAGGTCGAACTGCCCGTCGCCCTGCCGCTGATCCTCAGCGGCCTGCGCTCGGCGGCCATCCAGATCGTGTCGACCGCCACCATCGCCGCGTACGTCAGCCTCGGCGGCCTCGGCCGGTACATCGTCGACGGGCTCTACCAGCGCGACTACGAGAAGGTCGTCGGCGGCGCCACACTCGTGGCCGTCCTGGCGCTCGTCACGCTGGCGTTGTTCTGGGCGGCGGGCCGCCTGGCCGTGTCGCCTGGGGTGCGCCGCCGCTGACGTCACCACGGTGGCTGCAAGAAACCGTGACCAGGCTGCTCTTGACTGACCGTAAAGCGGCTGGATTGGATCGGTGGATGACTTCTACCGCGAAGAGCAGCTGGTCCAGAACAAGGCACACCGGCACGGCGGCCGTCGCGCTCACCGCTGCCGCGGCGCTGCTCGCGGGCTGTTCGTCCGGCGACACCTCCGACGACCCCCTGGCCGGCGAGAAGGCGAAGGCCGGCACGGTCGTCGTCGGCTCCAACAACTTCGCCGAGAGCACCCTGCTCGCCGACATCTACGGCGAGGCCCTCAAGGCCAAGGGCCTCAAGGTCACCTACAAGCACAACATCGGCAGCCGCGAGACCACCTACGGCCTGATGAAGAACGGCACCATCACCGTGCTGCCGGAGTACAACGGCTCGCTGCTCGCCTACCTGGACCCCAAGGCCGAGCAGAAGTCCGCAGAGGCGGTGAACGAGGCCGTCAAGGCCAAGCTCGACAAGAAGCTGACGATCCTTCAGTCCTCGCCCGCCGAGGACAAGGACTCCGTCACGGTCAACGCCGAGACCGCGAAGAAGTACAAGCTGACGTCCTCCTCCACGCTCGCGGACCTCAAGGACGCCGCCCCGGAGCTGGTGATCGGCGGTTCCCCCGAGTTCCAGACCCGGCACCAGGGCCTGGAGGGCCTGAAGTCCGTGTACGGCCTGGAGTTCAAGTCCTTCAAGGCGCTCGACGCGGGCGGCCCGCTGACCCAGGCGGCGCTGGCCAGGAACACCGTGCAGGCCGCGGACATCTTCACCACGGACCCGACCATCGTGAAGGAGAAGTTCGTCGTCCTGAAGGACCCCGAGAACCTCTTCGGGTTCGCCAACGTGACCCCGCTGGTCCACAAGAGCGGCCTGTCCAAGGAAGGTGTCGACGCCCTCGACGCCGTCTCCGCCAAGCTCGACACGAAGACGCTCCTGGAACTGGACGCGCAGGTGCAGCTGGAGAAGAAGGACCCGCTGGACGTGGCCAGGACATGGCTGAAGTCGGCGGGGCTGGCCTGACCCGGCAGCCCGTCACGATGCGGTAACGGGCCCGGCCGGATCCGGAGGGGACCGAACGCGGGCCGGGGGTGCGGCGTCACAGGGACGACACCGTCCCCGGCCACCGCGAACCCCTGGGAGCGTCATGCGCACCGACATGACCCGCACGGCCCGCCGCCTCCGCCTCCGCCTCCGTCTCCTCCTCGTCCTCGCCCTGTCCGCCGCCGGCGCCGCCGCGGGCTGCGGCTCCACAAAGGCGGGCGGCACCGACCCGGAACCGGAACCGGCCCCGCGCACCGGCCACCGCGCCCAGCAGGTCGCCGAGGCCTGGGACGGCTCCCGGGCGGCCGCGCGGTGGCGCGCGGGCTTCCACCCCGTGGCACCGCTCGTCGACCTGCCCGGGACCGGTCTTCTCCGGGACGACGCCGACCGGCAGGCCTACGAGATCGGCAACTTCGACCTGCGGGGGAAGCTCCCCGCCGCCCCGGGCGGCGACGGACGGGTGACCTGGCCGGGCGGGGCCTCGCTCACGATGCCGCTCATGGACGCCGAGCAGGCCTACCGGACCCTGGACCGCGCCGACAGCCCCGGACCGCGCCTGACCGTGACCGGGGCGAGGCGGGGCGAGATGACCGTGGCCACCAGCCGCGGCCCGGCGACCGTCCCCGCCTGGCTGTTCACGCTGGAGGGCTACGACAGCCCGCTCGCACGCGCCGCGGTGCACCCGTCCCGGTTCCCCGCGCCGCCGATCGGGCCGCTCGGGAATGACGTGCCCACCGACGTGCTGGCGCCGCTCGGCGGTCTGACCGGGGTCGCCGGGAACGGCCGGTCCGTCACCGTGATGGCCCACCACGGCTCCTGCGACGACGGACCCGTGGTGGACGTACTGGAGACGAAGGGCAGCGTCGTGCTGTCCGCCGCCGTGACGGGCGTCGACGACGGACCCTGCACGAGCGAACTGCGCGGGAAGAGCGTGACGGTGAAACTGGCCGGGCCGCTCGGCGACCGCATCGTCCTGGACGCCTTCACGGGCCGCCCCGTGCCCTACACCGACGGGCCCGGGGCCGCTGACGCCCGGAGCTGAGCTCAGGCCTGCACGGCCGACGCGATCAACTGGTCGATCAGGGCGATCAGCACGTCCCGGCACGACTCCCGGTCCCGCGCGTCGCACAGCAGCACCTTCACGTGCTCCGGCACGGCGAGCGCCTCCCGGATGTCCTCGGGCGGGTAGGGGTGTTCGCCGTGGAAGCCGTTGACGCCCACGACGAACGGGATGCCCCGGCGCTCGAAGAAGTCGATCGCGGCGAAGCTGGACTCGGGTCTGCGGACGTCGACCAGGACCACCGCGCCCAGCGCGCCGAGGGCCAGGTCGTTCCACATGAACCAGAACCGCTGCTGCCCCGGCGTACCGAACAGGTAGAGCACCAGGTCCTGGCTGATGGTGATGCGGCCGAAGTCCAGGGCCACGGTGGTGGCCCGCTTCTCCTCGATGCCGTCGAGGTCGTCGACGCCCAGACCGGCCATCGTCAGGGGTTCCTCGGTGCGCAGCGGGACGATCTCGCTGACCGACCCGACCAGGGTGGTCTTGCCGACGCCGAAGCCCCCGGCGATGAGGATCTTGACCGTGTCGGGTGCCGAATGCGCGTCAGCGGCGGGGTCAGAGCCGGCCAAGGCCGTCCCTCACTTTCTGCAGCAGGTCCAGGTCCGGAGCGGTACGGGAGACGGGGCGGGGCGGGCGGACGGTGATCCGGCCCGCCTCCAGCAGGTCGCAGAGCAGGATGACGACCACACTCACCGGGAGGTCGAGCCGGGCGGCCAGCTCCGCCACGGCGACCGGCTCGGCGCACAACCGGAGGATCCGGGTGTGCTCGGGCTGCGGCCGGGTCGCCGTGTCGGGCGGCGGATCGACCGCGGTCACCGTCGCGATGAGCGTGAAGTCGGCACGGCTGGGCCGGGTCCGGCCCCCGGTCAGTGCGAACGGCCGTACGAGCCGGCCCGCCGAATCGCCTCCGCCCACCTCACACGCCGGGGTCGACGACGGGTCCGGCCACGCCCCGCGGTGCCGCGCTGAGGTGCTCGCCGATCTTCTTCACCAGCATGTTCATCTGGTACGCGACCACGCCGACGTCCGCGCCCGGCCCGGTCAGCACGACCAGGTGGGCGCCCGGACCGGCGGAGGTCAGGATCAGGTAGCTGTTGGCCATCTCGATGAGCGCCTGGCGCACCGGACCGCCCCGGAAGTCCATGCTGACGCCCTTGCTGAGGCTCATCAGCCCGGACGCGGTCGCCGCGAGCCGCTCGGCGTCGTCGCGCAGGAACCCGGTGGACTTGCTGACCACCAGGCCGTCCTCGGAGAGCACCACGGCCTGGTTCACGTCGGCGACCCGCTCCACGAGTCCGGTCAGCAGCTGGTCGAGCTGGGTGTGCGTGGCGGGGATGGGGCGTGTCATTGCGGTGTCCTTCGTCAGCGGTCGGCGGGCGGAGTCGAGGGGACGGGATCGGCGGCGGCCTGCCGGGGTGGTGCGGCCGCCCCCTGACCGGACGGCGGCTCGGCGTCGTCGTCACGGGCCCGGAGCGTGCCGCGCTGGAAGCCGGCCAGGGAGGAGGCGGCGGCTTCCGCGGTGAAGTCGTCGAGCAAGGCGTCGTCGCCCGCGGGCGCGGACTCCTCGCGCAGCTCCTCCACCAGGCTGGTCTGCGGCACCCGGCGGGGGAGCGGGGCGAGGCCGTCGCGGCGGGGGATGACCGTGCGGGCGGCGGGCGCGGCGGCGGGGGCCGTCCGGGCCGTGACGAGCGGCCGGGGCTCGGCGGCGGACGCCGCGCCGGCCTCCGCGGCCCGGGTGTCCTCCGCGACGGCCGTGTCCCGCGGGGCGTCGGTGTCTGTCATGGGTTCCGTGTTCCGCGCCTTCGGCGCACTGGAGTCCGGGACTTCCCGGACCACGATCTCGTGCGGGATCAGCACGATCGCCGTGGTCCCGCCGTACGGCGACGAGCGCAGGGTGACGGCGATGCCGTGCCGGTGGGCCAGCTGGGCGATCACGAACATGCCGAGGCGCAGATCGTCGGCGAGCGCCACCACGTCGAACTGCGGGGGCACCGCCAGCTGTTCGTTGAACGACGCGTAGTCCTCCTCCGACATCCCCAGGCCCCGGTCCTCGACCTCGACGGCCAGGCCCTTGGCCACCATCCCGGCCCGCACGCTGACGGGGCTCGGGGCGGGGGAGTACGCCGTCGCGTTGTCGATGAGCTCGGCCAGCAGGTGGATGACGTCGGCCACCGCGGGCGGGGCGACGTACACCTCCTCCTCGGTGTGCACCTCCACCCGCTGGTACTCGGCGACCTCGCCGACCGCGCCGCGCAGGATGTCGATCAGCGCCACCGGCTCGGTCCAGCTGCGGCCGGGCCGTTCGCCGCTGATGATGACGAGGTTCTCCTCGTAGCGGCGCAACTGGCTGGCCGTGGAGTCCAGTTCGTACAGGCCCTTGAGGATGTCCGGATCGGTGTGTTCGCGCTCCAGCGTGTCGAGCTTGCTCAGCTGGAGGTTGACCAGGTTCTGGCTCTGCCGCGCTATGCCCAGGATGATCTTCTGGAAGCCGCGCCGGGTGTCGGCGAGTTCGACGGCGGTGTGCACGGCCGTGCGCTGGGCGGTGTTGAACGCCCGCGCCACCTGCCCGAGTTCGTCGTGCCCGTAGTCCAGCGGGGTCGTCGCCGACTCCGGGTCGACCGTCTCGCCCCGCTCCAGCCGGGCCACCACGTCGGGCAGTCGCTCCTGCGCGAGGCTGACGGCGGCCCGGCGCAGGCCGCGCAGCCGCCGGGACAGCGAGCGGGTGATCCGCCAGGACATGCCGACGCACAGCAGCAGCGCGAGGAGCCCGCCGGCGCTCAGCAGCGCCGCCTTGAGCAGCAGGGCGTCGGCCTTGTCGGCGCTGCGTTCGAGCAGTGCCGTCGTCTGCTGCTGGATGAGGCCCGCGTACTGCTCGGACAGCTTGTCCATGGCGGCGTTCCACCGCTTCTGCGCGTCCGGCAGGGCGATCTTGTCCGCGTCGGCACTGGAGTTGCGGGCCGCCAGCACCTGGTCCTCGACGGACTGGAGCGTCTGCCACTCGGGGCTCGCCAGGATCCGCTCGGTCTGCGTCTTGGCGCTGCCCGTCAGCTGCGGCACGACCTGGTCCTGGACCAGCCAGCGCCGCGTGTTGACCAGTTCGGCGAACTGCACCCAGGCCGCGTCGTCCAGATGGCCCGACGGCCAGGCCAGGGTGAGCTGGGCGTCCTCCCGGGAGACCAGCTCCGCCGCGTGCTCCAGCGCGACCAGCGGGCCGGCCTGCGAGGTGAGGTCGCCGTCGTCGACCTGGGAGAGCTCCTGGAAGGCGTGGATCTGGTCGTCGACGATCGAGGAGTACTGGTCCAGCGCCTGCTGCGGGGTGATGTCGGTGGGGTCGTCGACCTGGTCCCGGTAGTACTCCAGGCTGCCCACCGAGCCCAGCACCGAGTACAGCCGGTCGGAGATGCGCGAGGGCGCCTTCTCGATCGCGTCCGCCTGCCCGACCAGCTTCGCGACCGCCTTGTCGGTCTCCTCGCGCTGCGCGTCCAGCGCGGCCCGGGAGCCGTGCGGCGAGGCCAGCCAGGCCGCCGACAGGCTGCGTTCCCGCTGCAGCGCGAGCGTGGCGTCGGTGCCCATGGCACCGGTCGACCGGCTCAGCTCCGTCTGGTCACGCAGCCGAAGGCCCTCCGAGAACATCTGGATCGTCGTCACGCCCCACATCGCGGCGAGGGTGACGCTGGGCACCAGGGCCAGGAGGACCAGGGAGAGGCGTATGGAACCGAGACGGCGCCGGGCACCTGTCCGTCGAGACATCGTCGTCCTAGGGCGATCAGCGGGGAGCGAGGAACGGGGAAGCGGAACGGTCGTGCGGGCGGGGGGACGGGCGCGAAGGTGGCGGTGTGCCGGGCGCGGCACATGGGATGCGCAGGATGTTATCCGTACAAGTGGACGTACGCGCCGGGCCTGACCGAATCTTTGGCGACACCGTCACAGTAAGGATCCGGTCACCGGGTCCCGGCGGCGGCGAACCGGGCCACCGCGGACACGTTCGACCGGGTCACGAACGCCGGACCGGTGAGCACCGGCGACACCCCGCCGCCGCTGATGTTGCCGTTGGTCCGGTACAGCCACAGGGCGTCCACCGCCAGGTAGCCCTGGAGGTACGGCTGCTGGTCCACGGCGAACTGCACCTCCCCGCGCCGGACCGCCTCGACCAGGTCCTTGTTGAGGTCGAAGGTGGCCACCTTGGCCCCGCTGCCGGCCTGCCGCACCGCCTTGACGGCGCTGAGCCCGTACTGGGCGCCCAGGGTGACCACCTCGTCGATGCTCGAGTCCTGCCGCAGCCGGGACGCGATCGTGGCGGTCACCGCGTTCATGTCGCTGCCGTCCACGTACAGGTTGTCGGTGTCGCCGCGGAACGCGTTGCGCACTCCGGCGCAGCGGGCCTCCAGCGCCACGTTGCCCCGCTCGTGCACCACGCACAGGGCGTGCTTGGCCTTGAGGTCGTTCAGCTTGTCGCCGACGGCCCGGCCCGCGACGGACTCGTTCTGCCCGAAGTACTCCAGGAGCCCCGTCGGCCGCCAGGCGTCGATGCCGGAGTTGAGCCCGACGACGGGTATCCCGGCCGCCTTGGCCTGGGCGACCGGGCCGCGCATCGCCGCCGGTTTGGCCAGCGTCACCGCGATGCCGTCGACCTTGTCGCGGACCGCTTTCCGCACCAGGTCGGCCTGCGCGAGCGGGTCGGCGTCGCTGGCGTACGTCAGGTCGATGCCGTCCTTGGCGGCCGCCGCCTCCGCGCCCCGGCGCACCAGATCCCAGAACGCGTCGCCCTTGCCGCCGTGCGTGACCAGGGCGACCTTCATCCCGGCGCCGGACCCGCCCGCGGGCTCCGCGTCGTCCCCGTTCGTGCCGAGGACGGAGCAGCCGGACACGAGCAGGCACACGGCGGACGCCAGGGCCGCGAGACGGGCGAGTCTCCCGGCGGCGTGCGGCGGGGGAGGAGTGTTCATGAGGGGCGGACCTCGCTGTGCGGCCGAGCAAGAGCAGGAGGAGAGCGCAGGCGGGCCGCGGGGTGTGCGCCGGCCGGATGACTCTCGCTGGCCCGGAGCCAACCGTGTGTGACCACCGGTCGTCAAGTGAGCGGCCACATGCCGTGAGTTGATGCTGCCGCATCGTGATGATCTGTCCGACCGGCCGAACAGCGAGGTTCCGCTTACGGCTTGCGCGCCACCGCCCCGTACATCGCGATGTCCTCGTCGCGGATGGTCTGGCCTGCGCTTTCCATACCGTCCGTGCGGTTCGGACGCCACTTGTGCACCTGTACGACGCCGGGCTCCGCAACGTCGAGTCCCTCGAAGAACTGAGCGGCCTCCGCATGCGTGCGCAGCCGCATCGGCATGCCGCGCGCGGCGTACTCCCGGGCCACCCGGCCGACCTCCTCCGGGGCGAAGTCGGCGGTGCCGATCGACATCGCGAGGAAGCTGCCGGAGGGCAGCGGCTCCAGGAGCCGGCGGACGATGCCGACGGCGTCGTCCTCGTCCAGCATGAAGTGCACGATCGCGATCACGGTCAGCGCGACCGGCTCCGACAGGTCGAGGGTCTCCCGGAACCCCGGCGCACCGAGGATCGAAGCCGGGTCGCGCAGGTCCGCCTCGACGTACGCCGTCCTGCCCTCCGGCGTGCCGGACAGCAGGCCCGCCGAGAGCGCGAGGACCAGCGGGTCGTTGTCGACGTAGACCACCCGCGCCCCCGGCGCCGCCGACTGGGCGATCTCGTGCAGGTTGGGCGAGGTCGGGATGCCGGTGCCGATGTCGAGGAACTGCCGTATCCCCGCCTCCGCGGCGAGATACCGCACCGCGCGGTGCATGAAGTCGCGGTTGGCCCGCATGTGCACGGGCAGCGCGGGCCACTCGCGGCACATGGCGTCGCCGGCCTCCCGGTCCGCGGGGTAGTTCTCGTCGCCGCCGAGGATGTAGTCGTAGATCCGCGCCGAGTGCGCGCTCTCGGTGTCGATACGGTGCTCCGGCATCCGGGCCTCCCGAGGCTCAACTCATTTGCTCCGGGCCAGGGTTGGCCCGCCGCGTGCGATTCCACCACCGCTGCCCCCGGGAGGGAAGGAACCGCTTCCTCCGGTGGGCTCCGGGGCCCGCCTACACTGGTGCGGCTCACGGGACGACAGGGCGCGGCGACAGGAGGGCGGCGACGGTGGCGGCAGCCGGCAGTGGCTTCGAGGACCCGTCCGCCGACGTGCTCGCCCGGGCGGCCGAGGCCTTCGGGCTGCTGGCCTCGCCCGCCCGGCTGCACATCGTCTGGGCGCTGGCCCAGGGCGAGAGCGACGTCACCGGGCTCGCGGAGCGGGTCGGTGGCGCGCTGCCCGCGGTCAGCCAGCACCTCACCAAGCTCAAGCTGGCCGGGCTCGTCCGCTCCCGCCGCGAGGGCCGCCGCCAGGTGTACTACGTCGACGACCCGGACATCGTCGACGTCGTACGGCTCCTGGTCGGCCGGCTCACCGACCGCGCCGCACCGGCGCCCCGCCGCCTCCATGGCCTCTGAGACCACCCTGGGAGTGCTGCGGCGGCTGGAGTCGGGCCCGCGGGGACTGACCGACACGGAGGCCGCGTCCCGGCTGGCCGCCCGAGGTGAGAACACCCTGCCTCAGGAGCGGACCCCGGCCTGGCCCCGCCGGTGCCTGCGGGCCCTGCGCGACCCCTTCACCGCCGTCCTGCTCTGCCTCGGCCTGGTGTCCGCCGCCGTCGCCTCCTGGGGCACCGCCGTGGTGATCCTCGCCCTGGTCGCGGTCAGCTGCGTGCTGCGCGCGAGCGGGGAGCACGCGGCCGACCGGTCCCTGGCCACCCTGCGCGAACTGGTCGCCGGCACCGCCACCGTGCTGCGCCGCGCCGACGCCCAGGACTCTCCGGAGCCCCGGGAGGTGCCGGTCGCCGAACTGGTCCCCGGCGACGTCCTCCGCCTCGGCCCCGGCGACCTGGTCCCGGCCGACGTCCGCCTGCTCCGGTCGCGGGGGCTCACGGTGCACCAGGGGGCCCTGACCGGGGAGTCGGCGCCGGTGGGCAAGACGGCGGCGGACTCCGGTACCGCCGACGAGTCCCACCTCTGCTTCCAGGGCAGCACCGTCGCCTCGGGCAGCGCGACCGCCGTCGTGGTCGCGACCGGCGCCGGGACCCGCTTCGCCGCCGCCCACCGGGTGCCGGACGCCCGCCGGGAGGGCGGGGCCTTCGACCGGTCCGTGCACGGGATCTCCTGGGTGCTGATCCGGTTCATGCTGCTGACACCGCCGCTGGTGCTCATGGCCAACGCGACGCTGCGCGACCGCGGCCTGGAGACCTTGCCCTTCGCCGTCGCGGTCGCCGTCGGGCTGACGCCGGAGATGCTGCCCGTGATCGTGACGACCTGCCTGGCCCGGGGCGCCGCCTCCCTCGCCCGCACCCGGGGCGTGATCGTCAAGCGGCTGCCCGCGCTGCACGACCTGGGCGCCGTCGACGTGCTGTGCGTCGACAAGACCGGCACCCTCACCCAGGACCGGCCGGTCGTCGAACGGTCCCTCGACCCGGCCGGCCGGGACGACCCCGAGGTGCTGCGCCGGGCCGCCGTCGGCGCCTGGTGGACCCTCCAGCTCGCCGAACTGCCCACCCCGGACCCCCTCGACGAGGCCCTGCTGGCGGCGGCCGGGCCGGTGGGCGAGGAGTACGACGGCGTCGACGCCGTGCCGTTCGACCCCGTACGGCGGATCTCCACGGCGGTGGTCCGAGGCGCCCTCGGGCGGCACACCCTCGTCGTCACGGGTGCCGTCGAGGCGGTCCTGGAGCACTGCGCGACCCGGCCCGGCGAGCACGACCGGCTGCTGTCGCTCGCCGCCCGGGAGGCGGAGGCCGGGCTGCGGGTGCTCGCCGTGGCCACGGCCGACCGCCCCGCCGGCCCGGGTGCGCCGACCGATCCCCGGGGCCTGGACTTCCAGGGCCTGGTGACCTTCCGGGACGCCCTCGCCCCGACCGCCGCCGAGGCCCTGCGCGGCCTGGCCGACCGCGGCGTCACCGTGAAGGTCCTCACCGGCGACCACCCGGCCACGGCGGCCCGGGCCTGCCGGGAACTGGGCCTGGACCCGGGCGAGGTACGGACCGCCGGGCAACCGGACGACGCCGGCGCGGCGACCGTCGTCGCCCGCTGCACCCCGGAGGACAAGGCCCGGGTCGTCGCCGCCCTGCGCGCCGCCGGACACACCGTCGGCTTCCTCGGCGACGGCGTGAACGACGTGGCCGCGCTGCGGACGGCCGACGTGGGCATAGCGCCCCGCTCCGCCGTCGGCGTGGCACGGGACAGCGCCGACGTCGTGCTCGCCGAGAAGGACCTCACGGCGATCGGCCACGCGATCACCTCCGGCCGGCACGCGAGCGGCAACATCGCCTCCTACCTGCGCGTCACGCTCTCCTCGAACCTGGGCAACGTCGTCGCCATGCTCGCCGCGGGCCTGCTCCTGCCCTTCCTGCCGATGCTCCCGGCCCAGGTCCTCGCGCAGAACCTGTGCTTCGACGCGGCCCAGCTCGCCTTCGCCCACGACCGTCCCGGCGCGGCGGCGCTGCGCGGCCCGGCCGGGCTGCGACCGCGTTCCTTCCTCCGGTTCGTCATCGCCTTCGGCGCGCTCAACGCGGTCGCCGACCTCGCCACCTTCGCCGTCCTCGCCCTCGCGCTGCACGGCCCCGACGCCGTCGACGACGAGGCCGTGTTCCACTCCGCGTGGTTCACCGAGAACCTGCTCACCCAGGCCGTGGTGATGCTGCTGCTGCGCACCGGCAGGCCCGCCGGGGGCGGCCGCGCGCCGGGCCCGGTCGCCCTGGCGGCGGCCGGACTCGCCGCCGTCGGACTGCTGCTCCCGCCCAGCCCCCTCGGCGGGGCCCTCGGCATGACGGCCCTGCCCCCCGCGTACTACCTGCTGCTGGCGCTGGTCCCGGGGCTGTACGCCCTGGCCCTGGCCGCGGCCCGGGCCGGGTACCGGCGCCTCAGCCGTAGGTGAGGTTCGAGCAGGGGTTGTCGGCCGCGGAACGGGCCCCGTCGGCCACCTCGGACGGCACGGCGGTCGGGGCCGGGGAGGCGGACGCGCCGGCCCGCGTGTCGGCGTACGACTGCCCCAGGACGACACCGACCCCGCTGCCCGTCACCGACCGGAGCTCGGCGCCCGGGAAGGCCCGCGCCACGGTCCGGGCCTCGTCCTCCAGGCCGGGGCCGTACTCGACCAGCGTGGTGGTGTGGTCCTGGGCGGACGCCGTCGCCGTCCCCGTGACGGTGAAACCGTCCGCGGTGAGCGCGGCGGCGGCCCGGGCGGCCAAGCCGGGGACGGACGTGCCGTTGTAGACGGCGACGTCGATGCCGTCACCGGAGACCGGCGTGGGAGAGGCGGACGGCGTGCCGGAACCGGACGCTCCGGTTTTCTTCCCGGCGGCGTCCTTGCCGTCGATCGTGCGGTCGGCCCGCAGCGCCGCCCACAGCGCGTCGGCGTCCGGCTGCACGAGCGCCACCCGGGAACCCTGGTACCGCCAGGGCACGGTGACGAACCGGGTGTTGTGCAGGTCGATGTCCTTCATGGACATCGCGAAGGAGATCAGCTTGTCGGCGGAGCCGAGGCCGGGGTCGACGGTCAGCGACTTCGTGGCGGCATCCGCCAGCGGCAGCAGGTTCGTCGGGGTGAGGCCCTTGCTCTTCACCTCCTTCAACAGGCTCGCCACGAACGCCTGCTGGCGCTTGATCCGGCCGATGTCGGACCCGTCGCCGATGCCGTGCCGGATCCGCACGTAGTCCAGGGCCTTCTGTCCCGACACCGTCTGCTCGCCCTTGTGGAACAGCAGCTTGCCCGGAGCCCTGAGGTGCGGGTTGAGGTCGTTCTCGTAGACGTCCTGCGGCAGGCACACCCGCACGCCGCCCACCACCTCCGTCAGCCGGGCGAAGCCCTTGAAGTCGACGACGACGGTGTGGTCGACGCGCAGCCCGGTGAGCTGCTCGACCGTGTTCTGGGTGCAGGCGGGGTTGCCCTTGGCGGTCTGGCCGACCGAGTACGCCGCGTTGAACATCGTGTCCGGCTGCGCCTTCGTCCAACTGCCGTCGGGCAGCCGGCAGGGCGGGATGGTGACCAGGGTGTCGCGGGGGATCGAGACGGCGATCGCGTGCCGGTGGTCCGCGTAGACGTGCAGCAGGAACGCCGTGTCGGAGCGGCCGACATCGTCCTTGTCGCCGCCGCCGAGGGCCTCGTTGCCGCCGGTGCGGGTGTCGGAGCCGATCACCAGGACGTTCTCGCCGGTCGACGAGCCGGCCTCGGGGCGGTTGTCGGACAGGCCGCCGGAGTCGAACGTGCTGATGTCGCCGTCCAGCTTCAGGTACAGCCAGCCGGCGCCGCCCGCGACGAGCACCAGCAGCGCCAGGCAGACCAGCAGCGCGGTGCGCACGCCGCTGCGGCGGCCGCGCCGGCGCCTGCGGTCGCGGGGTGCGGCCCGGCTGCCCCGGC